>CAZKQC010000144.1:1145-2659 GCA_964554825.1 uncultured Planctomycetales bacterium | reverse complement strand
CTATATAGCACCCTGGCCAGTTCTCCGGCCTCTCTTGTCATGCCACCCACTATTTTGGGGATCCGTTGTACTGGAAAATCCTTGTTCCCCGGATCGATCCTCTCCGGAGAGAAGGCCAGATAAAAATCCTTATTGTGTTTAAGACCGCCTTTCTCCAGAAGCGGCAGTATTTCTTCCTCGGTCGTCCCGGGATAAGTAGTGCTCTCCAGGATAACCAGGCTTTTCTTTTTAAGATGGCATCTGATTGACCTGACTGCCTGCTTAATATAAGAGATATCAGGATAATATTTTCTTTTCAGGGGGGTTGGGACGCAAATGATGATGACGTCGGTTTCCCTTAGCTGGCGGAAATCCCCGGCTGCAGAAAAAACCCCTCTGCCTGCAAGAAGCTTAAGCTCTTTACTGGGTACATCGGTGATATAAGACTCATTTTTGCGGATACGCACGACCCTGTCCCGGTCCAGATCTATACCTAGGACGCAGTATCCCCCCCTAGCAAAGGCTACCGCCAAGGGCAGGCCTACATAACCCAGGCCCACAACCGCTATTTTAAGCTCTTTTTTATCTGCCTTCCTGCGGAATTCCTGGATAAAATCAACCATTGGTCTAACCCCTGCCTACGGAAAGGTAGTTGAAACCCAACTTTTCCATGGATTTTTTGTCATAGATATTGCGGGCGTCTATAAGCACGGGCCTGCGCAACAACTTTTTGATCCTGGAAAAATCAAGTTCTTTAAATTCATTCCACTCGGTGATGACCAACAGGCAATCCGAACCCCGGCAGGCATCATAGGGGTCATGGCAGTATTTTACCTGCGGTAATATTTTAACTGCCTTTTTCATTGCCTGGGGGTCATATGCCCGGATTTTCGCGCCTTCTGAACTTAAGGCGTTGATGATATCTATCGCGGGGGCGTTACGTACGTCGTCGGTATCCGGCTTAAATGAAAGCCCCAAGACGCCGATAGTCTTATCCCTGACGATCCAAAGGCTATCTTTTATTTTCTTCAAGACAAACTGCTTCTGCTCATCATTAATGTTCCTTACTGCCTTAAGCAACTCAAAATTATATCCCAGCTTCTCACTGATGGTAATGAACGCCTCCAGGTCCTTAGGAAAACACGAGCCTCCGTAACCTGCTCCGGCATCAAGAAACGCCCGGCCTATCCTCTTATCCAACCCCAGGCCCCTGGCTACCTCTTCGACATCGCCTCCTGCCTTATCGCAAATGCGCGAGATGGCATTAATAAAAGAGATCTTTGTGGCCAGAAATGCGTTTGAGGCATGCTTGATCAGTTCAGCGGACTTGATATTAGTAATCACCAGAGGGGCGTTCAAGGGCTTATAAAGACTGGTCAGGATATCCCTCGCCTTCTTCGATTCCACGCCGATGACTATCCTGTCCGGATGCATAAAGTCGCTGATGGCTGAGCCTTCACGCAGGAACTCAGGGTTAGAAGCCACGTCAAATTTCACCTTGGCCTTAACATAGGCGCTGATAGTGCGCCTCATCC
>CAZKQC010000144.1:0-1135 GCA_964554825.1 uncultured Planctomycetales bacterium | reverse complement strand
CATATGCTCGGCAATACTGCGCGCCACGCTTTCAATGCCGGCAAGGTCCGCCTCTCCATTGGGCAGGGTTGGCGTCCCTACGGCGATAAAAATTACCTCGGAACCGGCCACCGCCTCTTTAATGCTAGAGCTGAATTTAAGACGTTTATTCTTTACATTATTCGTGATCAACTCTTTAAGGCCGGGCTCATAAATAGGCACGGATCCTTTTTTAAGCCCTGCTATCTTCTTGGTGTCGTTATCGGCACAAATAACTTTATTACCCAGCTCTGCGAGGCAGGCGCCTGTAACTAAACCGACATAACCTGAACCTATGATGGATATATTCATCTCTTATCTCTTTTGGCCTAAGAAACCCGGCTGACCTGTTAATTTATATTATTTGTTTTACGGATTATTCTGAGACCCTGATTCTGGCTTGCTATAAGTCTGATCAAATCCAAATTCCATTTCGGGGAATGCCTTCAACCTGAAGATCACATAAACAGTCGAGCCTTCGGTTTTCTTCTGGTTAAAAGTAAGGTCCACATCCCAGCAGTGCAGGTTGCGGGAAATGGTAAGCTGAGACTCCCTTAGCCCTTGCTCTAAATCCGGATCATGACCGATTTCATGTCTGTTATACAGGGAAATTTTCCACTTGGGATTCAGCCTCCAGGTCAAGTCATAGGTTATCTGGTTGCTTCCTTTCCTCTCGTAGCGCTGCCCAACACCAAAAAACCTTTCCTTGCCCATATTAAAGCTAAGATTATAATTCACAGTGTTAAAGTGATTATAGTCGGTGTCGCTACGCAGGCCCGAATGCTTGAAATTCGTATCCGCGTCAAACCTCAACCATGAAAAAGGCAGATACTTTAACTCCATGTAAATATCCTGGAAACTGCTGCCCGATTTGTCGCCGCTATCCGGCCTAAAGTTATACGCTGTCGCTAACCGCACGTCCAAAAGGTCGACGCTCTGCCCCTTGCGTTTTGTCTGCAGTTTATTAGATAACTCCAAAGCCGCTGAATTACTCTGGGTGATGGAATCTATACTATCTATCTGCCTGAGCTTATTAGGCATCACAGTCGGATCGTGATTATAAGCGTAGCGTATGCTTGGAGTAATAATATGCTCCAAGCATACGCTACGCTTATAA
>CAZKQC010000143.1:0-2701 GCA_964554825.1 uncultured Planctomycetales bacterium | reverse complement strand
TTCCATAGAAAATATCCTCTTCTTGCTTAAGCATGACGTAAAGCTTATCTGTGTTGCCTGTAATACTGCCTCTAGCGTCGCCCTGCCTCAGATTAAGACGCATTTTAAGGTGCCTATAGTAGGCGTCATCGGCCCTGGCGCAAAGGAGGCGTTATGCGCCACCAAAAATAGACGTATCGGTGTCCTTGGTACCAGGAGTACTATTAAAAGCCGTTCGTATGAAATCCAGCTAAGACAGCTCAATCCGCTGGTTAAGATTGTGACAGCGGCATGTCCGTTGTTCGTGCCTTTCGTTGAAGAAGGCTGGCTGGGGGGAGAGGCTGTCTTAGAGGTGGCCAGGGCGTACCTTAAGCCGCTAAAAGAGGCCGGCGTAGATACGGCTATCCTGGGATGTACGCATTACCCTTTACTGAAACCTGTGATTCGCAACGTCCTGGGTAAGAAAGTAATCTTGATAGATTCTGCCAGGCAGGTGGCAATGGAGGTAAAAGAGATCTTGGCGCAAATTGGCCAGCTTAATAAGAGGCGTAGCGGCAGGCATAAGTTTTATGTCAGCGATAACCCGGAAGGTTTTTCTAAACTAGCCAGTAGGTTTCTGGGAAAACCAGTGTATAACGTGAATAAGGTGAGCAATGTATAAGATAAAAATAGAGTCCAATTTCAGCTCTGCGCATAATTTAAGGGGGTACCGGGGCAGATGCGAAGAGCTGCACGGTCATAACTGGAAGGTAGAAGTGGCGGCAGCTTGTACTGAGCTCGATAAAATCGGCATGGTCCTGGATTTTAAACACCTGAAAAATAAATTAAATACGCTCCTGGATAAGCTCGACCATAAGTATCTTAACAAGATAACTTATTTTAAAAAGGTAAATCCTACCTCTGAGAATATCGCTAAATATATATATGATTCTTTAAAAGGCGGCGTTCCAGGAATTTTATCGGTGACAGTCTGGGAGAACGATACCAGCTGCGCGACTTATGAAGAGTAAGAAATGCCCAAGGCCTAAGCGGGCAATTGTCCTGTTATCTGGCGGCCTTGATTCTGCCGTTGCTTTATATTATGCCAGGAGCAAAGGGTTTGATTGTTTTTCTCTGATCTTTGATTACGGCCAGCGTCATAAGAGGGAGATAGGGGCGGCGGTAAAGATTAGCCGCTCTGCCGGCGTGCCTTATGAAATCATCAAGATTGCCCTGCCCTGGCAGGGCTCAGCTCTTTTGGACAGCAGCATGAAGATTTCGAGAGGGAATAAAAAGATACCGGATACCTATGTCCCCGGACGCAACATAATTTTTTTGAGTTTCGCTCTTTCCTGTGCCGAGGCTGTGGGAGCGCAGTCTATATTTATCGGAGCTCATATCCAGGATTATAGCGGCTATCCTGACTGCCGGATGCAATTCTTCCGCGCATTTAGAGGGGTGATCCTGACAGGGACCAGGGCAGGCATAGAGAGGAAGGCGATCAAGATAGAGACGCCTTTAATAAAAAAGAGCAAGGCCCAGATTATCCGTTTAGGACGCGTTTTAGGCGTGCCTTTCGAGTTAACCTGGTCCTGTTATAAGGGCGGACTTAGAGCGTGCGGAGAATGCGATAGCTGTTATTTTCGGGCGAGGGGTTTTAAAGAGGCGGGGATGAAAGACCCCGCACTAACAAGATGAAGGGTAAGATTACCGAGGTTTTTGATAGCATTCAGGGCGAAGGTATTTATCTGGGAGAGCGGCAGCTGTTTGTGCGTTTCTTCGGCTGCAACTTAAACTGTAAATACTGCGATACGAAAATTGACTGCTTTACGGAATATGAGCCCGAAGAACTCCTGGAAGAGATAAAGCTTTACCAGGATAAGTATCACTCTATTTCCTTTACGGGAGGCGAGCCGCTTTTACAGATAGATTTCCTCAAGGATGTGCTTAAACTTGTCCGCAGGGACAATTTCAAGAATTATCTGGAGACTAACGGGACTCTCCCTGATGTCTTAGAACAGATCATAGAAGATATCGATATCGTGGCAATGGATATAAAATTGCCTACTTCAACCGGGTTGGATAATTTCTGGCATAAACACCGCAAATTTCTGGAGATCGCCTCACGCAAAGAAGTTTTTCTTAAAAGCGTTATCTGCGAGTCCACCCAGGAACCGGACCTGCTTATAGCCCTGGACCTGATAAAGGAGATTAATAAATCCGTGGTTTTTGTGCTGCAGCCTAATAGCGCAGAGGATAGCGAGAATCTGAGGCATAAAATAGAAAGTTTCAGGGATATCTGCATTAAACACCATATAACCAGTTGTATAATACCACAGATGCATAAAGTGGTAGGATTCAGGTAGAGCAAATGCCCGGTTACGAAGGCCTGCAAAAAGGAATCAGGAATCTTAAGACCCCTAGGATCGCAGTCTGGAGGAATCAGTACCCGGACAGGGTGTATAAAATCTGTCTTGATATACCGGAATTTACATGTATCTGCCCCAAGACCGGCCTTCCTGATTTTGCCGTTATCAGGATAGAATATTCGCCTAATCTTTACTGCGTAGAGCTTAAATCTTTCAAGATGTATACTATCTTTTACCGCAATTTAGGGATATTTCACGAACACGTCATTAACAAGATGCTGGAGGATTTTGTCCGGGCAGCTCATCCGCGCTGGGTTAAGATTACCGGAGAGTTCAACCCGCGCGGAGGCATAAAAACTACTGTAGAGCGGGAG
>CAZKQC010000142.1:0-2828 GCA_964554825.1 uncultured Planctomycetales bacterium | reverse complement strand
GTCAAGGGTTATCCAGAATCTTGTCATATCCGGATGCGTGATAGGCAAAACTCCCGTTGATTTGCGCTCATCAAAGAAAGGCACAACAGAACCCCTGCTTCCAAGGACATTACCATACCTTACAACCGAAAACCTAGTCTCTTGTGTGCCGCTATAGACATTCGCAGCCATAAATAGCTTATCGGAGCATAACTTTGTCGCGCCGTATAGATTTATGGGATTGCAGGCTTTATCTGTGGATAAAGCTACTACCTTCTTAACATTAGCTGATATAGCGGCGTCTATTATATTCATCGCCCCCATAACATTGGTTTTGATAAACTCGCAAGGGTTATATTCAGCCGCGGGTACCTGTTTTAACGCGGCAGCGTGAATAATATAATCAACGCCCATCAAAGCGCGCTGCAATCTGTTAACATCCCTTACATCTCCTAGAAAATACCTCATAAACGGGTATTTTTTTATGCTCCAAACTTGAGACATCTCAAATTGTTTTAGTTCATCTCGGCTAAATATTATAAGCTTATTTGGCTTATGGCCGCCATCAATAACCATCTGAACCAGCTTCTTGCCTAAAGAGCCTGTTCCACCAGTTATAAGTATTGTTTTACCTGTTATGTCCATTAATTTTCCTCCGTTTAAATTAAAGCATTCACTGCTTTACGCATTTATACCATTCAATTGTCCTTCTCAGGCCTTCTTCAAATTGAGTCTTTGCTTTAAAACCAAATTCCTTACGGGCCCTAGATGTATCCAGGCATCTTCTTGACTGGCCGTCGGGTTTAGTTTTATCCCAGACGATCTTACCCTTGAAACCAATTATCCTGGCTATGAGCCGCACAAGCTCCTTTATGGAAATCTCAAATCCGGCTCCGATATTAACCGGTTCTGCCTTGTTATATTTCTCTGTGGCAAGGACTATGGCTTCAGCGGCGTCTTCAACATAGAGGAACTCTCTGGTGGGCGAACCCGTACCCCAGACCACAATCTCTTTTTTATTATTTTTAACAGCATCCATACACTTTTTAATTAGGGCAGGTATTACATGTGAAGTTTTGGGATCAAAGTTGTCTCCGGGCCCGTATAGGTTCACCGGCATAAGAAAGATGGAATTAAAGCCATACTGCTGACGATAGGCCTGGGCTTGTACAAGGAGCATTTTCTTGGCAAGGCCATAAGGGGCATTGGTTTCCTCAGGATAGCCATTCCAAAGGTATTTTTCCTTGAAAGGAACCGGGGTATACTTGGGATAGCAACAGATAGTGCCCAAGGCAACGAACTTCTCTATTTTCTCCTGCCTTCCTATCTCCATCATCTGAACACCCATCATTAGATTGTCGTAGAAAAACTTCCCAGGATTCCTGCGGTTCGCCTCAATCCCGCCCACCTGGGCTGCAAGATGAATTACTATATCAGGCCTTGCCTTTTTATAAAGGCGCCTTACCGCTTCCATCTCTACCAAGTCATAATCCTCTATCTTCGGCACAAAGATATAATTACATCCCCGCTCCTTAAGTTTCCTGACTACGAAGGAACCCAGAAACCCAGCGCCTCCGGTAACTACTACCCTTTTATTCTTTAAGTTATAAATCATCTAATCCGCCTTCCACCATCTCTGAGGAAATTTCTCTTTTAGTATCTTGTCACCTTCGCCTATTGGATTAAGCCCCCCCAAGCGCATATCCGCATCAACCATGATCTTTACTAAATCAAAGAAGCTGACTTTAGGGCTCCAGCCAAGCTTCTTTTCGGCCTTTATGCTATCAGCGTAAAGGTTTTCTACATCGGTAGGCCTGAAATAACGCGGGTCAATTTTTACGTATGTTTTCCACTTTAGGCCCACATAATCAAAGGCTGACTTGACAAAATCTTCTACAGAATGAGGCTGGCCTGTTCCCAGCACAAAATCCTCTGCCTGAGGCTGACTCATCATCTTCCACATCGCTTCTACGTACTCCGGGGCATATCCCCAGTCTCTCTTTGCCTTCAAATTACCCAAATAAAGGTATTTCTGCTTGCCAGCCAGTATTGCCGCTACTGCCCGGCTGATCTTACGCGTTACAAATGTCTCTCCTCTGCGCGGGCTTTCATGGTTAAAAAGTACTCCATTAGAGGCAAAGATATTATAGCCCTGGCGGTAATTTTTAGTCATCCAGTAAGCATAGACCTTGGCGCAGGCATATGGGCTTCGGGGTTCAAAAGGACTCTCTTCGTTTTGCGGCGATTTAGCTGTGCCGAACATCTCGCTTGATGAAGCCTGGTAAAACTTTATAGGATGGCCGCTTCTTCTGATTGCCTCTAAAATACGGGTTGTCCCTAAGGCAGTTATATTAGAAGTGTATTCCGGTATATCAAAACTCACGCGCACCTGGCTCTGCGCACCCAGGTGGTATATCTCGTCTGGCTTGATATTATAAACGATATTGCTCACCTGCTCTGAATCCGCCAGGTCTCCGTAATAAAGAAAGAGCCTGGCTTCGGGATTATGCGGGTCTACATAGATATGGTTAAGTCTCTCAGTATTAAAGGTGCTCGCCCTCCTGATAATCCCATGCACCTCATAACCTTTAGAAAGCAAAAACTCAGCCAAATAAGAACCGTCCTGGCCGGTTACACCGGTAATAAGTGCTCTTTTCTTAGTTTGTTGCTTCATGGTTTTATTACTCCTTTTTTTACATAGAAACAGCTGATTTCTTAGCCCGCTCCATAGCAAGCCGATCCCATTCCTCTTTAAGCCGGTTATACTCAGCCTCTTTCTTCTTAAGGAAGTGATACATAAGATGTATCTTCTCCTCTAATCCTTTTTTAGTAAGGATATAGTGTATTCT
>CAZKQC010000141.1:0-2864 GCA_964554825.1 uncultured Planctomycetales bacterium | reverse complement strand
GCCAGATACGCCTCATAAAGATTACCCTGGGCCTCTTCAGTCAACCCCAGGTAATACTGGCTCTCCGCGGCCTCTGCTGACTTGGGGTAAGAATGCAGCAGCTTTTTGAATTCGCGCTTGGCATCCTCGTATTTCTTGATATCATAAAGCCCTTTGGCAAACTCAAACTGCTCTTTAGGGCTGGGCTTCACCGCGGTCTTGGGATTTATCCACTTGCCTGTCTTAGGCGTCCAGATCCAATAGGAATAGGCCGGGCTTACCGTTAGCCCTAATAAAATAATGCTTAAAGCTAAAATCATCCGTTTCATAATAGTAAAACTTTAACATAGGCAAGGGTCTTTGTCAACATATTCATATCCTGCTTAGGATAAAGAGATACAGGCAAAAGGCAGGCTGATCAAAAAAGCATTAATCCTAAGTAAAAGGGAGACCAGTAACTCGCTGGCGCAAGCAAAAAGATGGGCCAGGCCAGGACAAAATAAAGCCGCAATTACCAGGCCAAACCCCGTTAAGGTTATTAAGGTAGCCAGGGGCACGATGAAAAGGTTAGCTATTACTGTAACGGTTGAAAAAAGCCTGAAATAGTAGGCAATAAATAGAAAGGTCCCTAACCAGCTGGCAACGGAAACCAGGCCTGCCTCCAGCAAAAACTTAAAATATACCAACTTTACGACATCTATCCTTAATAACGCTTTTAATCTGGGATAAAGATAGGCGATAGAAAAAACGCTGACAAAGGAAAGTTGAAAACCCACGTCAAATAACTGGGCCGGGTTAAACCCTAAGATAAAAAGCGCAGAGAGGCTTAAGGAATTATAGATATCGGCCTCCCTTTTCAATAAATAAGAGAGTATGAATACTATAGCCATCACCGTAGCACGCACCACCGGACAGGATGAGCCGGTAACTAAACAATAGAGTATTAACAAAGGAGCGGCTATCAGAACACGCAACCTCCTAGTCATACGCATCAGTTTTAATATCGACATAATAATAAAGGCGACTATCCCCACGTTAAAGCCGCTCACCACCAGGATATGCACTGTGCCTGACTTAATCATAGAGCTGTATACCAGGGCGGGGATATTCTTCTTCTCCCCTAATATCATGGCATCCAGAATACCTCCTGAGAGGCCGGGCAGATACTGAAAGATTAGTCCTTCTATCTTACCTTTTAAGCAGAAGGCGAACCTTTTAAGCTTAAAGCCCCTAGCCTCACCCAGATTGATCGGAGGGCTCACCGGATCCACGTGCAGGATAACATAAATACCCTGCCTGTAGAAATAATCACGGTAGCTTTTTTTACCCTGCCTGCCGAAAACAAATGGCCGGTTGAGCTTTCCCTTAAGGATTAACTCCTGGCCATAGGAGAATTCTTTCATCCCTTTTATATATACCAAGAGGCTGCCGCAGGCATTATAACTTACGTTATCCAGCTGTATCTCTTTAACCTGTAATATAAAAGAGCTCCTCCTGCCCTTTATAACCGGGGGACTCAAGACACAACCTTTTACGCTACAAGACCCGCTGTTTTTATGATAGATGAACTTCGCTACATGGCATTTAGGCAAGTAGTAATAATTTCGTAAAGCTAAAACACCTATCAGAAAAATCAAACAGCATAAAGAAAATTCAAAGAATATCGTCTTTTTAGCTGAGGCCAGGGTTAAGGCTAAGAAAAGGACAGCCAAGAGACCGGGCCAAAAAGGACTTATCCTGATTTTATCCGCCAGGATTATGCCTAAAGAAAAGATAATAGCCAGCACGACGAGCGGATGCCTCATGGCAGGAACAGGAGCTCTTTTAGTTTCTGATACCTATACCCGGTGATACCCTTTATCTTTTTCAAATCCTCTAAACTTTTAAATCCTCCGTTTTGAGCGCGGTAATCCAGGATGCGCTGGGCTAATTTCTCGCCGATCCCGGGCAGATTAACCAGCGCCTCTTTATCCGTATGATTAAGGTTGAGTTTTCCCAGGTTCTCATTAACGTAAACCCAGGATTTAAGAGAGGAGTTTTTCTTGGCCAGAAAATTAACCGTAAGACCCAATAAAGCAATAGCAGCTAAAAATATAACTACCTTGCGCTCTTCCTGGGTGAGGCCGAACATAAAAATCCCCTTTCCGCTATTAATTGACGCTAAGAAAGGGGAAGTCTAACTGAAGTTTTTTAGACTACGATATTGACCAGTTTCCTGGGGACAATGATGAAGTTTTTGATAGGCTTGTTTTCCAGCCAGGGCGCAAGCCTTTCATCGGCAAGGACTGCTTCCTTTAACTTCTCTTCGGGGATATCGGCAGCTACTTCTATTTTAACGCGCAGCTTGCCGTTTACTTGCACCACGATAGTAACGTGCTCTTCGGTTAAAAGGCTAGGGTCATATTTAGGCCAGGCCGCCTTTAATACGCTCTCTTTATTACCCATTACCTGCCAAAGCTCTTCGCAAAAATGCGGGGCAATCGGAGCAAGCAGGATAATCAAGGTTTTAAATACTTCCTTGTCAGCGCCTGACTGATAAACGGCATTGGTTAGTTCCATCATGCTCGCTATAGCAGTATTAAATTTAAAGTCGCTGAAATCCTCGCTCACCTTTTTTATCGTCTTGTGCAGGGAGCGCACCAGCTCCTGGTCAGCCTTATCCTTAAGATTCTCCTGAATGCGCCAGACGCGGTTAAGGAACTTGAATGAACCCTCGATACCCCGGTCATCCCATTCCAGTTCTGTCTCGGGAGGCGCAGCAAAAAGGATAAAAAGCCGCAGGGTATCTGAGCCGTATTTCTTGATGATGGTATCAGGGTCAACGATATTGCCGCGCGACTTGGACATCACCTCCCCGTCTTTCAAGACCATCCCCTGGGTAAGCA
>CAZKQC010000140.1:0-2867 GCA_964554825.1 uncultured Planctomycetales bacterium | reverse complement strand
CATCTTACCTTAAGACAGAGCAATTGATCTCCTGGAAACATATCCAGCCTCTTTCCATTAATCCGGTAAGCATGACCATCAAGGTAAATATCCCGCAGAAGCAGCTGGGCAGGATCCCTGCGGCTGACCTGGGAGAGATCTTTCTGGACCTGAACATGAACCACCAGATAGCGCTTTTTAAATCGCTGGACCTGAATAATAAGGCCAAGATCTTTGCCAACATAGATTTTAAAACCCAGAGGCTGCTTGTGGAAGAATTGCCTGATAAAGATATAGCCGAGATATTGGGCACCGTGCCTTCTGACGAGGCCACAGATTTCCTGGAGAAGCTCTCGAAAAATACCGTAGTAAAACTCCTGGCCCTGATGGAAAATATGCACTCTAAAAGGCTGTCGCAGCTTTTGGGTTATTCCAGCGACTCTGCTGGAGGCCTGATGACTACGGATTATATGGCCTTTGCTAAAGATACCCCGGTAGAGTCGGTATTAAAACAAATCAAAGAGCGTTCTTTTAAGTCCGAGCCGGCGCAGTTTGTCTATATCCTGGATGAAACAAACCATTTTATAGGCTCAACTAACTTCAGGCGCTTAATCCTGGCTGATCCGGGCGAGCCGGTACAAAAAACTGCTTTTCCCAAGATGTATTTTGTGCACCTGGACTCCGGGGTAAAAGAAGTGGCCTACCTTATGGAAAAATATAAATATTACGCTATCCCGGTGGTGGATGATAATAACGTGATGCAGGGCATTATTACGGTTGACGATATATTAAGCCAGGTCATCTCCATCGCCTGGCGCAGGTTAAAAAAGATCAAGGTGCAGCCTAAACAATGAAAACAGGATTGAAAGGTTTTTGGGCAAGGATAATAATTTTTCTCTCCGTGATGGGGCCGGGTATCATTACCGCAAACGTAGATAATGATGCCGGAGGCATCACCACTTATTCGGTGGCAGGCGCGCATTTCGGCTATTCATTGATCTGGTCTTTTATCCCCATAATCATTGCCCTGATTATCATTCAGGAGATGTGCAGCCGCATGGCTGTCGTGACCGGCAAGGGCCTGGCGGATTTGATCCGCGAGGAATTCGGGGTGAGGGTGACTTTTTATGCCATGGTAGTTTTGATATTTTCTAATATCTTTAATACAATCTCTGAGTTCGCCGGGATCGCAGCAAGCGCTGAGTTGTTTGGCCTGAGTAAATACATATTGGTTCCATTGTGCGCGCTCCTGGTTTGGTGGCTTATCGTCAAGGGGACCTACAAATCAGTGGAGAAGGTATTTTTGCTCGCCTGCGTATTTTATTTTTCTTACGTGCTCTCCGGGTTCATCTCCAAGCCTGACTGGGGCAAGGTAATACACAGCTCCCTGAAGCCGGAGTTTCAGTTCAATAAATACTATCTTCTCATGCTCATCGGGGTAATCGGCACCACTATCGCTCCCTGGATGCAGTTTTACCAGCAGTCCTCAATCGTAGAAAAAGGCATAAAGCTTGAGAATTACGGCTACAGCAGGCTGGATGTAATCATTGGCTCTTTTTTAGTAAACATCGTGGCTATCTTTATTGTAGTAGTCTGTGCCAACACCCTTTTTGCTAACGGCATAAGGATAGAGTCTGCAAAAGACGCTGCCCTGGCGCTTAAGCCGTTAGCGGGGCAATACTGTTTTTACCTCTTTGCCTTCGGGCTTTTGAATGCCTCGGTTTTCTCCGCCTGCATCCTGCCCCTGTCTACCGCTTATTCGGTATGCGAGGGGATGGGCTGGGAGGTAGGAGTAAACCGTAGGTTCAGGGAGGCGCCGCAGTTTTACTCCCTCTACACCGCTATAATTATCATCGGGTCGATAATAATACTTCTGCCCGGAGTAAAGCTTATTCCGATTATGCTGCTCTCCCAGGCAACCAACGGGATCCTGCTGCCTTTTGTGCTTATATTCATGCTTTTATTGGTAAATAACAAACGGCTCATGGGCAAATACACTAACTCTAAGGCCTATAACATTCTGACTATATGCATCATTGTGGCTATGATCTTCCTTTCCACGGTTTTATTCTTCGCTGCTTTTATAAAGTAAGATGGAAGAGAGAAAAATAACAGTAAAGGATATCTTAGGGCTCAAGAATAAACGTAAAATCACCATGCTTACCGCTTATGATTATCCGCTGGCCTCGCTTGTGGATAAGGCGGGGATAGATATGATCCTGGTGGGGGATTCCCTGGCAAATGTGGTGCTGGGCTTAGACTCTACCACTAAAGTGGGTATGAGTGAGATGCTGCATCACTCAAAGGCAGTGACTCGCGCGGTAAAGAGTGCCTTGGTAGTCGGGGATATGCCTTTTGATTCATATCAGGTCAATACCGAAGAGTCAGTTGCTAATGCCTCAAGATTTATAAAAGAGGCAAAATGCGATGCGGTAAAATTAGAGTGGTTTGATAAATGCCTCCAGGTAACCGAAAAGATAATTAAGGCCGGGATTCTGGTAATGGGTCATATCGGGCTTACTCCGCAGACCGCGGATAAGATAGGCGGGTTTAAGGTCCAGGGCAAAGACGCCCAGGCAGCCCTTCGCCTGATTGAACAGGCGCAAGCCTTAGAAGCCCTGGGATGTTTCTCGATAGTCCTGGAATGCGTGCCGGATAAAATCGCCCAGTTGATTACAGAGAAGCTAAAAATCCCTACTATCGGCATCGGCGCCGGCATACACTGCGACGGACAGGTACTCGTCATTCATGACCTTTTGGGGCTCTTTGAGCGCTATACCCCTAAGTTTGTCAAGCGATACGCCAATATTTCGGCTGAAATCAGCAAAGCCGTAGAAAGCTATAAAAACGAGGTTATAGGAGGTAAGTTCCCAGGCCCGGAATATAGC
>CAZKQC010000139.1:0-2904 GCA_964554825.1 uncultured Planctomycetales bacterium | reverse complement strand
TCTATATTGGTTCAAAGAACAGGGTATTGAAAACGGAAGACGCGGGGAAGAGATGGAGAGCCCTTTTGTCTGTAAGCGGAAGAAACAGCAATATAAATTTTCTTTATTTTAACCCCCAGGATAAGAATTTAATATATGCGGCAAGCGGTAACGGACTATTTTATAGTTTCGACCGGGGAAAAAGCTGGCAGAGAATATTTAAAGGGAAGAACTATACGGAAAATGAATGCAGGGGCCTGGCTATTTCTAAAAATAATATTTATTTGATCACGGCAGGAGGCCTTTTTTTCAGCCAGGATAACGGCCGCAATTGGCATAAAACAACAGGTCTGGGCAGCCAGGAGATGTTTAGTATTGCCTGCGACAGGAGAGAGCCGGATTGTATCTATCTTTCTTCTGCGGCAGGAGTATTCAAAAGCAGGGATGGAGGCTGCAGCTGGAAGAAAGCCTTTTTTATCTCTGCCGCTGAAGAGCAATTTGAAGAAGGGGGAGAAGGCGAGGAAGAGAGAAGAGCAACGGAAAATCTAATAATTATCCGTATCGACCCTAACAATCCAGGCCATATTTATCTATCTACCCCAAAAGGCATTTACGCAAGCAGCGATAGAGGGGATAGCTGGGAGGCTCTTAGTAGCTCGGGTTTTATTGAATCCAAAATAAGGTTTTTGTTGGTTTCCGATGAAGGGGGTATTTATGCGCTTGGTTCAAAAAGAGTTTTTAAGTATTCTCAAGGATATTGGCAGTCAATATCATACGGCCTGGAGGCCGGAGAGTTGTATTCTTTGAATTCAGGCAGAGGAGGAGATTTGTATGTATGCGCAGCCAGGGGTTTATTCAAGACCAATGCCCTGTATTTTAAGGGGCAGCAGGCGCAGCGGGTTATTTCAGTGTATTTTGAGGATGAGCCGGAGATCTCCGAAGTCCAGCGGGCTGCAATCAAATATGCAGAGGTAAGTCCTGAGAAAATCGAACGCTGGAGAAAGCAGGCAACCAAGAAAGCCTGGCTGCCTCAGGTGAGCGTAGGTTTGGATAGAGAAGCAAGCGACCTTTGGCACTGGGAGACAGGCTCTACCACTAAGAGCATAGATGACAGCCTCAGGAAAGGCCGCGAGTATGTAGGCTGGGATGTGAGCATAAGCTGGGATCTGGGGGAGTTGATTTGGAATGAAGACCAGACTTCTATCGATGTCCGTTCAAGGCTGATGGTGGAGTTACGGGATGATATCCTGGATAATGTGACCAAGTTATATTTTGAGCGGATACGCCTCAAGATGGAGATAGACAGCATCCCAATTGAAGATTACAGAAAGAGGATGGATAAGGAATTAAGATTAAAGGAACTCACCGCTTCGCTCGATGCGCTTACCGGAGGTTATTTCTCCGGCTCCGCTAATCTGCGCATGGGGGACTCAAAGATCCTGAATTAAAAACCTGAGCCCATTCCCGCAACTAAGACTTGAATTTTATTATCCGCTAGTTTATAATAAATACATTCCGATAAAAATCAAAACCTTTTATAAGGCTTAAAGTTAGGATTAGTTTAAAAGATCAGCGTATTCGTAAAAACTTAACTTCATTAAACGGAAAGGAGCTGCAGCATGCATAGCGATAATCTGAAGAAATTGATAGAGAACATAGAGAAGGTTATTGTGGGCAAGACCGAGACGGTGAAGCTTTTGCTTGTGGGTCTTCTGACCAATGGGCACATTCTGATTGAAGATGTCCCGGGCCTCGGTAAGACCATGCTTGCCCTGGCCATGGCTAAATCTATAAGCGGTGATTTTAAGAGAATCCAGTTTACGCCTGACCTCCTGCCTTCCGACGTCAGCGGAGGGTTTGTCTATAATCCCAAGAGCGGAGATTTCGATTTTAAGAAGGGCCCGGTATTTACCAATATACTCCTGGCTGACGAGGTCAACCGGACCACTCCCCGTACGCAGTCCGCGCTCCTGGAGGCTATGCAGGAATATAAGGTATCCTTAGAGGGAAAAACCTTTGCCTTGCCCCAACCTTTTATGGTAGTAGCTACTCAGAATCCCATAGAATATCAGGGAACTTATCCTTTGCCTGAGGCGCAGATAGACAGGTTTCTTATGAAGATAAGCATAGGTTATCTGAATCCCAAGGAAGAGGTACAGGTTATTTCGGGACAGAAAAAACAACATCCTATTGAGGATCTGGGGTCGGTTCTAAACTTAGAGGATGTTTCGGTGTTGCAGGATGAAGTCAAGAAAATAGAGGTTTCTTCCAGTGTTTTGGAATATATCGTACAGCTGGTTTCTCTGACGCGTCATAGGGAAGAAGTCAAGCTGGGGGCCAGCCCGCGCGCTTCCATCGCGCTTATGAAGGCCTGCTCTGCATGGGCCCTGCTGGAAGGCAGGGATTATGTCATTCCTGACGATGTAGCCAAGCTGCTCCCCTGGGTATTGAAACACAGGATAATATTGCAACCTAAGGCGCTTATATCGGAGATGACCCCCGATTTTGTCATCTCTGAATTACTTAAAACCACCCCTATACCTTAAGATACGCATGTTAAAGGCTTTCCTTAAGAAGTGGATTTTTCTCTCCCTCATTATTGTATTTGACCTCGTCATAGGTCTGAGGACATCCAGGCAATTTTTCTTCTATTTTTTCTGGTTTTTGATTTCCTGGGTATGCCTGTGCTGGCTTTGGGTAGTCACAGAGTACTTTTTTGTCAAAATATATTTAAAAAGAAGCATGGTAAGAAAAATAGAAGAGGATGATTTTCTGGAGATAGAGACATTGGTTAAAAACAAGAGCCTCCTGCCGATATTTCATCTGGTGTTGGAAGATTACCTTTCCTGCGCCACGCCCCAGGAAAGACAGAAGAGGGTTTTGCTGGAATATATAGGGCCTAAATCAACGCTAAGCATAAAGTAT
>CAZKQC010000138.1:0-2945 GCA_964554825.1 uncultured Planctomycetales bacterium | reverse complement strand
ATTATAATTAGTTAACCATGATTATACTTTCTAAGGTTTCCAAGAATTACGGGAAAAAAATCCTATTTGATGATCTTTCCCTGAACATTAACCCGCAGGAAAAGATCGGTCTTATAGGCCCTAACGGCAGCGGAAAGAGCACGCTTTTTTCCATGATCCTGGGCGAGGTAGAGCCCTCAGCCGGAGATATACAGATCATCAAAAATATCCGCATAGGTTACCTGCCGCAGGAATCGCATTTTAAATCAGAGCATACGGTTTTGTCCGAGTTGACCGAAGGCGATGAGACCATCGTAAGGCTTAAGAGCGAAAAAGAACAGTTGGAAAAAGAAGGCCAGGCTGCTTGCGCCCGTTACGGAGAACTGCTGCATGACCTGGAGGCCCTGGGCTATTTTGAACTGGAATATAAAGCAAAGAAGATCCTTATGGGGCTTGGTTTCAAGGAGGCGGATTTTACTCGCCCCATAAGCCAGATGAGCGGCGGCTGGCAGATGCGCACTCTTCTGGGCAAGCTGCTTACCTGCCAATATGATATCCTTCTTTTGGATGAGCCGACAAATTACCTGGATTTAAACGCAGCGCTCTGGCTTAAGGAATACCTGAGTAGATTTAAAGGCACTTTTATCATGATTTCGCATGACCGTGTTTTTTTGAACGAAGTCACTAATTATACCCTTATCCTGGAAAATGGTTCTATCTTTAAAGTGCGCGGGAACTTCGAACATTATGAAAGGATCAAGGCGGAAAAGCGGACTTTCCTGCTGAAGCAATATAAGGAGCAGGAGAAAAAGATAGAGCAGCTGCAGAGGTTTATCGATAGATTTCACGCTCAGCCTAACAAGGCTTCCTCGGTGCGCGCCAAGCGTACGACCCTAGAAAAGATACGGGAGGGCGAGATAGTCCTGCCTTCTGATCCCAGGGAGAGTATCGGTAAGTTTCATTTTCCTGCTACCAGGCCCAGCGGTTATAAGGTGATGCGCCTGGAGAAGATATCAAAGTCCTATGACCAGGTTAAAGTCTATGAAGATTTTGATTTTGAGATTACCCAGAGTGAAAAAGCGGTTTTAGTGGGAGAAAACGGCGCGGGAAAATCTACGTTACTGAAGATCCTGGCCGGGGTGACGGATATTAATTCTGGAAGCCGCATCGCAGGACACCATGTAGAAGCGGGATATTTTTCCCAGACGCGTATGGATGTATTGAGCCCCGAGAATACCGTATTGCAGGAGGCGTATTCCGCAGCGCCAGGCTATATGCCGGAGGAGACGGTGCGCACTATCCTGGGCGTATTTCTCTTCACCGGAGACGATTCCTATAAGAAGGTAAAGGTGCTTTCAGGAGGGGAGAAGAGCAGGCTTATCCTGGCAAAACTATTGATTAATCCGCCTAATTTCCTGCTGCTGGATGAGCCTACCACGCACCTTGATGTTGACGCTGTAGATGCATTGATTAAAGCGCTCCTGGAATACAGCGGGACCCTTGTTTTTATCAGCCACGATATACATTTCGTGCGTTCGGTTGCCAATACCGTATACGAGGTGAAAGAGGGGGAGGTGCGTAAGTTTCCTTCTAATTTTGATTACTATCTGGAAAAAAAGTCTAAGGGAGAAGCTTTCACGCAGGAGCCCAAGTCTAAGCCCAGGGATACCCATCAGGAAAAAGCAGAAGAGGCAAAACAAAGGGCCAGGGAGGAAGAGAGATTGCGCAAAGAAGAAGAGAAAAAGCGCAAGAGCCACAATTCTGAACTGGGCAAAAGAATAGCGGTGCTGCGTAAAAGAAAAGAGATTCTTAACTTGGAGAGCTATGCCAAGGCGCGCGCCCTATCCCGGCCGCATTTCTACCGTGATGAAGATACGGCCAGAGATTACGGCCGCCGCATAAAAGAGGTAGAAAAGAAGATAGTCCTTATTGATGAAGAGATCAGTCAACTTGAAAAACAAATTCTCTAGAATTTGTGGTATAATATTACCCTATCCTTGGGGTAGGGGTTTTAGAAACCCGTTTCACAACTAAAGAAGGAGGCGGTAGCGATGGAGGAGAAAGATTTAGGAAAGACAAGCATGGGGATGCAGCCTAATTTAGCTGCGCTGCTTAGTTATCTCCTGGGATTTTTTACCGGCATTATTTTTTACGTGCTGGAGAAAGAAAACAAGTTTGTGCGTTTTCACGCTATGCAGTCTATGATCGTCTTCGGATTTCTGTTTGTCGCAGGGATGTTTTTGGGGTTTATCCCGATTATAGGCGGGCTGTTTTATTTCCTTGTCTGGATAGTTTCGGTAATCCTCTGGATAGTCCTGATGCTCAAGGCCTACCAGGGAGAAACTTTTAAGGTTCCCGTTGCCGGGGATATCGCCGAGAAGAACAGCTGAGCTTTTAGCAGAAAAGATGAAGACGGTATTTACGATACTGATAAGCCTTCTGTTTATTAATGGCGTTTACAGCCAGGAGCCCAAGATGAAAGAGAGCTTCGTGGTCTTAGAGACTAATCAGGGCCCGATAGAGATTAAGCTTTTCACGCAGGCTGCCCCCAAGTCTTGCGAGAATTTCAGCAGCCTGGTAGAGAAGGGTTACTATAACGGGATTATCTTTCATCGGGTGATAAAGGGCTTCATGATCCAGGGAGGGGACCCTACTGCAACAGGCAGGGGAGGAGACTCGATATGGGGTAAGCCTTTCCAGGATGAGGTAAGCCCTGAGGTTAAGTTTGACCGGCCAGGACTATTGGCCATGGCAAATGCCGGACCAAATACCAACGGCAGCCAGTTCTTTATCACAACTATCCCCACCCCCTGGCTCAATATGCGCCATACCATATTCGGGGAAGTGACCGGGGGATACGAGACGGTTCAGAAAATAGAGGCTGTGGCAACCGATGGCTCAGACAGGCCGCTCTCAGCTGTGAAGATCATAAGAGCCTACTTGAAATAGAATATATTGACTTAACA
>CAZKQC010000137.1:0-2964 GCA_964554825.1 uncultured Planctomycetales bacterium | reverse complement strand
CGCAATCTGGAAGATAGCTTCAGGTGCGGGGCTCATTTGAGAAACCGTTTTCTATAGGAGTAGAAATAATATTGACATCAGCCTTGACAGATGTTATATTTGGTATGCAGTTTTGATGTAATCCGTTAGGAGGTAACGGATGAGTAAAGCCACGGGGTATAAATGGGTCAGTATAGTATTGGCTTTAACCGGACTTCCTAGCTGAAATTTAACCAGAGGTTCGGTTATTTTATTTTGAGGAGTTTCTAATGTATTTAAAAAAGAATAAAAAAAGTCTAATCGGGCAGGCAAGCATAGAATATATCTGCGTATCTGCGGTTATACTATTAGCTTTATTGGCTGTCAGCCTCTTAGGGCGGGTCAGCCTGGCGTTTGAATCCGAAGTAGACCAGGTTGTAGCCTATTTCAACGGGTGAGGTGAAGATGTTTAAAAGGGGACAGAGCCTTATTGAATACGCATGCTTAATGAGCATATTTGTAGCGGCAATTGTGCTGATGTCGGTCTATTTTAAAAGGGGGGTTCAGGGCAGTTGGCATAATAACGCCGCAGGCCTTTTCCCGGAGACATATGACCCGGGCAATACGGTAGAAACCGCGCCTTTAGAGATTAGGCTATCCGATTATAATTTCGTGATGAGCGAAGAAGGCAAAGGGGGGTATACTCTTAAAGGCGCTGATTGGATAGAGGGGGCTGCCCCGTCGGGAGAAAGCAAATGGCATATTTTATCAAGGCCGTAACCGGAAGAAAAGCCCAAAGCGTAATCGAATACGCCCTCTTATTCGGCGTGGTGATTTCGGCATTTATTATTATGCAGTTAGTAATCAACCGTTCCGTGCAGGGCAGGTTAAAACAGATACAGGATGAATTGAATGAGCCGATTATCGACGAACATGGCAACCCGATATCAGAAAGATAACTGGAATAAAGGGCAGAATGCCCTGGAATATGCCGCGCTGATTATTGTGCTAGCCGCGGTTATCCTGACGGTAGTCTGGTCGGGCACAGGCAAGAGGCCGTTACAGGTATCCCTGGAAAATGCCTTTACCACGGTAGGGGATAAGATAGTCCACGATATAGAAAATACAAGATAAGAAGGAGGTGAGAAATATGTTCAGGAGCAAAAAGGGGCAGAGCGCATTGGAATACGCCGCATTAATCACCCTATTGGCAGCAGTAGTGGCTGTTTTTCTTTGGGGTAATCAAGCGGGTAGCCTGAAGTCCAAGGTTGAGAGCGTGTATAGCAGCGCCAGCGGTAAAGTGGATACAGCTAAAGGCTGGCTTGATAATACCATGGGCGGAGGCGGAGGTGGAGGCGAAGGCGGAGAATAAACAAATTAAAATCAAAATTTTGTAATTTTAGTCAGGAGGTGAAGAAAATGTTTAGCAGAAGAGGCCAGAGTACGGCAGAATACGCGATCATCATCGGCGTAGTGGTAGGAGCGATTATGGGTGTAGGGGTGTTCTTAAGAGGCGGTATTGAGGGAAAGGTCAGGCATATGACTAATAAATACCTCGATCAGGGAGAAACCCCTGCAAATTTTGGCACAGCAGTAATGTCCAGCGACTATGTTACCGGCTCCTTAAGCCAGGAAAAGGTATCTGAGGTGGCTGGTACTACCAAGACAGAGATCCTCGTCGGTGGCGGCACTAAAGCCGGAGCCGAGACTATGGGTAAGACAACCAGAAAGGGAAGCACGACTTATTTTGAAACAGAAGAGACTCCTCCGGAAGGAGAATAAAATAAGTTAAATAATCATCAGCAGGGAGGTGAAAAAAATGTTGTTCAATAGAAAAGGCCAGTCAGCATTGGAATACTCTGTTCTCTTGGCGATCATCGTTGCTGCCATTGTGGTGATGCAGATATACATAAAAAGAGGCGTACAGGGCAGGTTAAGAGAGGCAACCGATGATATCGGCGAGCAGTATGACCCCGGCCACCAGACATATGAAAGGTTTTCTGATTCAACATCTTATGTAAAAGAGGCAACTACTACCGACGGTGTTACTTCCCAGGCGATAGTTCAGGATATGGCTGGTACGCCTGATGGCGAACAGAAGACGCTGAGGTGGGGCAAGACCGAAACCAAGGCGCTTAATGAAACAGAATGGGGTACGCCTACAAATTAACTATCTGTAGGAAAGAGGGTGCAATGTGAAATTAAATATAGCCAGAGCCCTGGCTCCTGTTAGAAAATTATCTAATCGGGGCCAGGCAGCTATAGAAATGGCGATCTTCGGCGCTGCGGTGATGATGGTACTGGCAGCAATGATTAACTACGGCCAGACATTATCCGCGCAGCAGGAGCTGGAGATGTATGCCTTCCGCCGCGCCCTGCAGCTGAGCCGCGCAAGGCTCAATGATGGAGAGGCAGCCAGGCAGGCAGGGATTACTGTTTTTAAGGAGGTCTATCCGGTTTCACTAGGCGACACCGGCTTGGACAGGCAGAAAGTGAGCGGCTCGGCTTCTATTGACTGGGAATCTGATTCCGGGACGCTTACAGGCGAAGACCCGCAGGATTTCAGCAGCCATTATTGGCAATACGGCAGGCGGATGATTAGAGATAAACAGCTTATTGAACTGCCGAAAATGAAGCTAACCCGTAAAAAAGACGATGATACCGATATAAGGGGTTTTCTTGATACTATTGCAAGTATAATCGTCAGCGGTAGTTCCGATGATGAGATAACCGTGTGGCAGTCAGCACCTATAGAACAAACCACAGTTAACAATGTGAAAGGGCTTTTAGCGCAAGATTCAGTCCGGGAATCAACAGGAGTAGTTACTAACGTGTCCTCGGCTATAGCCCAGGAAAACAATAATACTGCTATACACATGCAGGATGAAGATGAGATAAAGTCCTGGGATCATTTGGTTATCAGTATTGACAGTCAGAATGGGGTTCCGGGAACAATCAGTATGCAGGAAGCGGAAACTATCACAAAAAATAAAGAATGGAATACAC
>CAZKQC010000136.1:0-3140 GCA_964554825.1 uncultured Planctomycetales bacterium | reverse complement strand
GCTTAAGAATCCTGGATGGCGCAGTGGCGGTATTCTGTGCAGTGGATGGAGTCCAGCCGCAGTCAGAGACTGTCTGGCGCCAGTCTGACAAATATAAAGTGCCCAAGCTCGCCTTTGTAAACAAGATGGATAGGACAGGCGCGGATTTCTTTGCGGTGCTTAAGGGTATTGAAGAAGACCTGGGGGCTAATCCGATTCCGATACAGATCCCCCTGGGTAGCGAAGATACCTTCCGGGGGATTATCGATCTTTTAGAGATGAAGGCATATATATATGAAGAAGACTCGATGGGGAAAGAATTTAAAGTAGAAGATATACCGGCTGAATTCAAGGAGGCTGCGGATAAATACCGTCACATTATGGTAGAAAAGATCTCTGCGGCCGAAGAGGCCCTGACAAAAAAATACCTGGAAGCCCCGGATACGATAACTATGGAGGAACTGAAAGCGGCCCTGCGCCGGGGTACGGTCGCCAATACTATGGTCCCCTTATTGTGCGGCTCTTCCTTCAAGAATAAAGGGGTGCAGAAGATACTGGATGCGGTAGTGGAATACCTTCCTTCTCCCCTGGATGTTCCCGCGGTCGAGGGTCATGACCTGGAGGACCCTGAAAAGAAATACCCGCGTAGTCCTGACGCAAATGAGCCTTTAGCCGCCTTTGCCTTTAAGGTCCAGTCTGACCTGCATATGGGAAAGCTTGTATATGTGCGGGTTTATTCCGGAATCCTGGAGAGCGGTTCTTATGTCCTGAATACTACCAAAAATAAAAAAGAGAGGGTAGGCAGGATTGTGCGTATGCACGCCAACCAGCGGGAGAATGTGGATTATGCCTTAGCCGGAGATATCGTGGCAGTAATAGGTTTTTCTTATACTATTACCGGAGATACGCTTTGTAGCCCCGAGGACACCCCTATCTTGTTAGAGGCAATACAATTCCCTACGCCTGTAGTTTCTCTGAGTATTGCGCCCAAGAGCCGCTCAGATCAGGATAAGCTGGGCCGGGGCCTGGCCCGCCTTGCCGAGGAGGACCCGACCTTTATGGTGCAGACTGACGAAGAGACAAAGGAGACTATCCTTACTGGCATGGGCGAGCTGCATCTTGAGATTATCGTGGACAGGCTTAAAGAAGAGTTTAGCGTAGAGGCAGTAGTAGGCAGGCCCAGGGTTGCTTATCGCGAGACTATCTTAAAGAGCGCAAACGCAGAAGGTAAATATATCAAACAGTCCGGAGGCCGCGGACAATACGGGCACGTGGTTATGGAGATTTCGCCTGCCCAGCAGGGAGAAGGCGTAGTATTTATAGATAGTATTAAGGGAGGCGCAATCCCCAGGTCGTTTATCCCTGCGGTGGAGAAGGGGATAAAAGAGGCAACGCAGAAAGGCGTGTACGCAGGATACCCGGTAGTTGATGTTAAGGTTGACCTGGTGGATGGCTCATTCCATGAAGTAGATTCTTCCGAGCTTGCCTTTAAGTTTGCCGCAATACTCGGTTTTAAAGACGGTTTTATGCGGGCAGGCCCGGTATTGCTTGAACCTTACATGTCGCTTGAGGTTATCACGCCGGAGGAATACGCAAACAGCGTTATCGGTTACATATGTTCCTGCAGGGGCAAGATACTGAATATGGATACCAAGGGCAAGCAGAAAATCATTTCTGCCGAAGCGCCTTTAGGTGAAATGTTCGGCTATGCTACTAACTTCCGTTCTTTAAGCAGCGGCAGGGCTAATGCCTCCATGGAATTCTCCAAATATCTGCAGGTCCCGGCTGAGATTGCCGCCAAGATTATCGCTGAAAGGGATGAGCAGAAGAAGGCGCAGTAAATGAATTGAAGGTCTGTTAGTTTTGTGATAAGATTTTAGTTGTAATCCCTTGAGGAGCCGCAGATGTTTTCCTTGATGACGTTGTATATAGTTACGGGTGTTATCAGTATATTGATTGCCATCTTCCTGGTTAATTTTGCCAGGGCGTCAGGTCAGGCCAGGCTTAAGACCGACGGCTTAATGCGCAGAAGCAGTTTAGAGCAGGATACTTCTTTGTTGGATGACTCATTGCGTAATACCATATTTGAAGAAGTGAGCCATGTTGTAGACTCTAGCGAGCAGGGCCGGGAGATTATGAAAAAGGTTACCGGGATTATCGCGGAAGAGTTGGAAAAAAAAGTAGAGCTTCATACTCAGGAGTTGAGCGAAAAATACGAGACAATCCTGGAGCAGAAGAATAAAGCCGAAGAGATAGCCTGGAAGAAATACGATAAGGTGCTTTCCGATAAAAAAAATACCGATGCGGTGATCAGAAGCGTTGCCGAAGGCCTGGTGGTAGTTAATGCCAAAGGTAAGGTTATTATGATGAATCCTGCTGCCGAGAGACTGCTGGATGTTTCTAAGAAGGAAAAAATCGGCAAAGGGCTCCTGGATAACCTTAAAGAAGAGCAGCTGGTCTCTATGATAAAAGGAGATTCTGACCAGGAGGATAGGGAGATAGAGGTGATAAGCCATCAGGATGAAACCAAAAAGATACTGCGGGCAAGCAGCGCGGTCATTGAGAACGAAAACGGCCAGACCGTGGGTATGGTTTCGGTCTTAAGCGATATTACCAAACAGAAAGAGCTGGATCAGATGAAGTCTAATTTTGTCGCCAGTGTCTCCCATGAGCTGCGTACCCCGCTGGTGGCTATTGAAAAGTCTCTCTCTTTGATTCTAAACGGCACCACCGGAGCAATCTCCCCGCAGCAGGAGCAATTTCTGACTATTGCCGAACGTAACCTAAAAAGACTAGGCCGCCTGATCAATGATTTACTTGACCTTTCCAAGCTTGAGGCAGGGAGGCTGGACCTGAGGACTCAGCCGGTTTCCATAGAGAAAATTATAACCGAGTCCGTGGAAAGCCTTAAAAGCTGGGCGGATACAAAGTCAATAGAGATCAGGAAGAATATGCAGCCGGGCCTGCCCGAGGTGAATGTTGATACTGACAGGATAACGCAGGTTTTAAATAATCTATTAGGCAACTCGATAAAATTCACCCCCGAGAAAGGCATTATAGTCGTAGAGGCGGTATTAGCCGAGAATCGAAATTGGCTGTGCGTAAGCATTTCAGATAACGGTATCGGCATCGCCCCTCAAGACCAGAAAAAAATCTTTGAA
>CAZKQC010000135.1:0-3204 GCA_964554825.1 uncultured Planctomycetales bacterium | reverse complement strand
ATTAAATACTTCCTCTACGGTTATCTGGTTAAGGTTATTTTTTTCTATAACAGTATGCCCGCTCCCCCAGGGCCCCCAGCGCTTCGGGCTTTTACCCGGGATATCATTCCTGAAAAGCGCCACAACAGGAGTGCCCACGCTAGCTGCCAGGTGCATTGGACCGCTATCCCCTGAAATAAGCAGGCTGCATCTTTTTAGCAGAGCGGCTAATTGCACAAGAGTAGTTTTACCAACAAGGTTATAAACTTTGAGGTTACGGCAAAACTCCAAACTCTTAGGATACTCCTGCCTGCCGCCTATTATTGCAACTGCGATACCTTTATCTGTCAAGAGCCGCACAGCCAGATTATTAAAATTCTCCTGGGGCCATTGTTTTACCGGGTCGCTTGTCCAGGGATGCAGGGCGATCAATGTACCTGCTTTATTAAAATCTATTGCGTCATCGCTGTCAGTATTTTCAATGGACAGGGATATTGAGCTATCTTCCGTTTCAACTCCGGCGAGCCTTGCTAATTCCAAATTATATTCTACCTCATGCCTTTGCCCTAGGTATTTCTCATCCTTGAGCCTGCGGTTAAGCAGAAAACCGAACTTGCGATCGTATCCTACTTTTAAGCTTATGCCCGCCAGAAAACTAGCTATATTAAATTCCTTGGAAGGATTAAAAGCGACCGAAAGGCCGAACTTCTTCTTTTTTATCTGAGCGCTGAACTTAAGGACCTCTAAAAAACTGTGCCTCCTATTCTCCCAGGTAATAACCTCATCTACAAAACTTAAACGCTGGGCCAGCTCTTTGACATAAGGGTCAACTGCCAGGGTCAGCCGGGACCCGGGGAAACCGTTTTTCAGCGCCCGCAAGGCCGGAATATTCAATAAAAACTCTCCGAACCTGTCATTACGAAAACAGAGTATATTATTAACTTGCTTTGTTTGTTTTAGCATATGCGAATTTAGCTAAAGCAAGGTTAAATCCCAGCAAGTACCAGAATATTACGGCAACGCGCGAATAATAAAGGCTGGACTCAGTCAGGCCGTTGACTAAAAATGCAATCAGGCAGGCAGAGAGCGAGAGCGAAAGCAGTTTAAGATAATCTTCGCTTAATGACCTGTAGATGCGCGAGCCTTCCCGGAATAATTTATAGAGCAGCCAGATAAATACAGCCAGGCCGAGAAGTCCTATTTCTGCCGCCATATGGATAAAGTTATTATGCGCATACATATAATCCAGGGTTACGATATTGCGGTATTCCACGGGCTCTTTATATTGCTTATATTGTTTCATGTAGTTATTAGCGCCTACGCCTAGCCAGGGATGCGCCTTTATCATATTCAGTGAATTGCGGTAGACCGCGATCCTGTCATCATTGCACATAAACCTGATAGGGTTATACTCCATCTCCTTTGCCCATTCTTTTACTGACTTAGGCAGGATAAAAGGAGCGGCAAGGACGAGGCCTATGAGAAGAATAACCAAGGCCTTCTTTTTAGCGGCTATTCCCAAAAAAAACAAGGCTATATAAACGGCAAGTAAAGCAGGCCGGGAATAGGTCAGCGCTATCCCCATAAGTGAGATAAGGCTTATCAAAAACATCGGGAGCATTTTCTTACTCTTCAGATAATAAATAGCCGCACCAAAGGCCAGGGGCGCAAAGGCGCTCAGATAAATTCCCATCAGGTTTGAATCCTTAAAAGAAGCGGTGGCGCGCACCAGGCCCAGATTAATCACCGGGGCATACCCCCTGACAAGATCTTTTCCTGTAGCTATCTGCCAAATCCCGTCAAAAGAAATTAGCATAAGCCCGGCAAAAATCGAAAAGATAATTCTTATTATGTGTTTTTTGTCTTTTACTTCCTGTAAAACGATAAATAATACCAGAATATACTGCAGCAGCCTCAATATACCGCCTTTAATGCTGTCTCTATAGTTTACTGAATTTACCAGCGACAGGCAGGTAAACACGAAGAAAATCAATAACGGGATATTTATTGAGGCAGCGCAAAATATTGACTTTTTGGTGATGAGTTTCTTAATTAAAAAAGACGCTATCAAAAGCCCGGTAAAGACATTAGCCGGGGCAGAAGATATAGCTATAGAAAAGGGGAGCAATACAATCGACCATTGAATAATAAAATCTAAAATTTTGATTGTTTTTTGCATCTTAACGTTGTGAAAGGCGGCACCTGATAATACTGAATATCGCCTCTATACCGTCCTTTACGCGTATCTTCTTGCCTTCGGTGTAACTACGCGGATGATAAGTTATGGGAATTTCTTTTATGCGCAGCCCCCCGCGCAGGGCCTTGGAGACTATCTCAGTCTCTATATCGAAACCCTGGCACCTAAGGTTAAGCTTGCCGATTGTCTCCCTGCGGAATAATTTATAACAGGTAAAACAATCATTTAAGCTTGAGTTAAAAAGAATATTCAGGAGTGTGGTCAGAAACCTATTGCCCATCTTATGGACCATCAGTCCGTGATACCCACTGGTAAACCTTGCGCCCAGCACTATATCAACATTACCCCCCTGCATTGCCGCTATTAATTTCAGATAGTCTGCAGGGTCGTATTCCAGATCAGCATCCTGGACAATCACGAACTCAGAGACAGCGTTGCTCAGGCCGGTTAAGACTGCGGCGCCCTTACCCCTGTTTGTGGGGTGATGGATAATCCTGACGCTATCCTGCTCCAGTTCGCGCAGGACCTTTCCTGTCCCGTCGCTTGAGCCGTCATCCACCACAATTATCTCTTTATCGATATTTATGGAACGGATCTTATCCAGAATCTGCCTTATCGTGTTTGCTTCGTTATAAACCGGGACTATTACTGAAAGCAGCGGCATATTTCTACCTGTTTAGCGCTTTAAAGATACCCCAGAGATAGAGCCTGAAATAATTGGGGAAGAGCTTCAGCATCTTGAAGCTGGATTTACCCCTGGTCCGCTCTCTCCAGACAGTAGGCACCTCTGCTATCTTAAAACCGGCGTAATAACCTTTGAGCGTTATCTCCATAGATATCTCAAAACCCTGGGCCCTGATATCTATATTTTCTATTACTTTTTTCCTGTACATCTTAAAGGCATTAGCCACGTCGTGAGTGGGGATCCATAAGAGATAATGCAGGGTCCAGCCCACAAAGCATGAGAAAAAACCCTTGACCTTTGAGCCCCCCAGCCTCAAGCCGCCCTTAATATAACGGCAGCCGCA
>CAZKQC010000134.1:0-3228 GCA_964554825.1 uncultured Planctomycetales bacterium | reverse complement strand
CCGAGATCCTGGCTAAAAGATATATCCCCAGCAACTTATCCAGAGAGGCGGGCAATATAGCCATTACCGGTATGGGCGCATCTTCGGCTGCCTGGGGTATCCAGGTGTGAAAGGGAGCGCATCCGGCCTTTGCCAAAGCGCCTATAAGCATAAGGGTAAAAGCCAGCCAACCCAGCGGCTGGTTCAAAACTAGCTTTGCCGCCTGGTTGTCAGGCATAATAATACTGCCTGTGGCAAAGATATAAAGGCAGACCCCCAGGATCAAAGAGAAATCCGCCATACCCACGATAGAGAGGGCTTTCTTAGCGCTGGAACCGGAACCTAAACTTAAACAGGCATAAAGAAGCGCGAGAGTCGCTCCCCAGGAAAAGATAAAAAGAATAAAGTCTGCGGATAAGCAGACTAAATTGGAGAAGGCGATCAGAGAAAGCAGATAAAAAAAGTAGGGCCTTCTATTCTTTAACTCCGTGTAATCAAGAGAATAAAGGCAGGTTAAAAAACCAAAGAGATTGCTAAAAATCAGTATGAGCCTGGAAAGATTATTCAATCTTAGCAGGAGATTATATTCTCCTATAAGATTGATACTTACAGGCTGCGCGGGTTTTATAAACAAAAGGGCTGAGCAGGCCAGGCCCAGGCTTAAGGTCAATAATGCCAGGTTTCTCCTGGCCCCTTCGGATTTTAAAAAGAGCAGAAAAAAACCTATACATACAGGTAATACGGTTAAGAAAAATAAATAATATATCATGATCTGATAAGAGTGTTTACTAAATTAAAAGGCAATCTCATAACCAACCCCAGGAATAAAGAAAGTACGCCCAGAATAAGAACGACTGCCGTCATAAAAGAGCGAGCGTCCTCTTTAGCCTGTATCTTTACCTCTCCCAGGAATACCCGTTCAAACAAACGCATCAGATAAAAAAGCGTAAACAAGGCGCCCACTACGGCAGTTGTCCCTGCCACCAGATGCCCTGCCTTAAAAGAAAGCAGGACCAGCATAAACTTGGGCCAGAAACCCAGGAAAGGGGGTATGCCGATAATAGAGAAGGCGCAGAGGATATACGCCGTGGCGGTATAGGGCATGGTTTTTAACAGCCCGCCCAGCTCATTTATATTTTTGGTACCGGTTTTATGCTCTATTAACCCAGCGCATAAAAACAGGCCTGCCTTAGCCAGGCTGTGCGCCAGAATATAAATAAGCGCTATCTTAAAGGAGATCTCGCTATTCAAAGCCAGGGCGAGCAGGATATACCCCAGCTGGCTGATAGTAGAATAGGCCAGGATCCTTTTCATGTTTGTCTCAACCAGGGCGGAGCCGGCAGCTACGATTATGGTAATTACGCTTATGCAAATAGCGCTGTTAAAGAATATTGGGCTTAAAATAAAGGTCAGGTTAAATAGCCTGGCAAAGACATACACTCCGATCTTGACTAATACCGCGGCGTGCAAAAGCGCAGTCACCGGAGTAGGCGCCACGCCTGCATCAGGAAGCCAGCTCTGTAGAGGCAGTTGCGCAGATTTTGAGGCTATCCCCGCCAAAAATAAAAACGCTACAAGGTTAGCAATAGAGACTCCCCGCAAGGTATTGAGTTCCAGCGTGCCATAATTAAGATAGACCAGAATTATCGCGATTAAGAAAAGTGAAGCGCCGAAAAAGGTAATCAGAAAGGCCTTATCCGCAGCCTTGAGATCCTTCTCTTGGCGGTAGAAACCAATCAGCCTCCAGGAGCATACCGAGGTAATCTCCCAAAAACAAAAAAGGAGCAGGAGATTAGCGGAGAATATGAGCCCGGTCATGCTCCCTAAGAATAAAACCATCCAGAAATAAAATGCCCCGCTCTCTTCATAATGCCGCATATATTCCAGGGAGTAAAGCGCAATCAAAAATCCCACGAAAAGCGATAGCGCAGCCATAAATACTGCCAGGCCGTCTGCCATAAAGGAGATACTCAGCCAGCTGTTAAGATACCTGGAAAATAAGATCTCTCTGCCTCTTAAGAACACCGAAATAAGCAGGAGACTAAACATTAAAGCCAACCCCAGGATAAAAACAGAAACAGAGGCCTTATATTTTTTGGGTAAGATATAAACCGCGAGGCTTCCTATGATGGGAAGAAAAATTAAGGTCAACAAGATGTTCATTATTTTATCGTTAAAAGCTTTCTGGCTATCTTCTTAGCATGATAATAAACCGCGGCGGTAAAATCGAGCATATTCAGAAACATATTGCAGGCCAGGGGGCTGCAGATACCGTCAATCAGCCTCTGGTTATGCCTGCGGCGGTACTCATCCACCATCTTATCGATATGCCCCTCGCCCTTGAGCACTTTTTTGACCGAACCGAGTTTATCCTTATCCAGCGCCTCGGCTATCTCTTTAATGGCAAGCTCGGTAATCTGATAGAGCTCTTCGTATTCCTTTACCGCATCATCGCTAAAAAGCAGCTTCTCTTCTATCTTTATCTCGACCCTCTCCAGTATATCCTTGCAATAATCTCCGATGAGTTCAAGGTCCGCCACAACATCGGCATAGGCTAAGGCCCTGGCTTTATCTTTCTTTACGGTAGCTCGACGGCCGAATTCTACGAGGATAGTGGTCAACTCCTCTTCCATGGCATTGAGTTTTTCCTCCTCATCCAAAACTCCGGAGAGTATCCCTAGGTCATGCTTAATGAATGTGGCGTGGGTCTCCTGCCACATCTTAAGCGCAATCTTGGACATCTGCGTAAGGCTTGATTTTATTTTACAGAAATCAGCCATCTTTAAGCTCCTTCTTTAATCTTTCGGTTTTTTCCTGAGACAGCTTAATCAGATCCCAGCCAGTCAAAATCTTTTTGTTATCCGGCTTATTAATCACCGCCACCCTCTCCGTACAGCAGTAGCAGGGGTCAACCGCAGCCAGGGTGATAGTGGCATCTGAGATAGTCCCTCCCACTGCCCCGACCTTATTAGAGGCGACATTCATGTAGCTTGGCGCGCGGATCTTATGCCTTACCGGCCGGTTAGTGCCGTCGCTTCTTATATAATGAAAACACTCTCCCCTGGGCGCCTCCACCCTGCCTATCCCCTCTCCGGCAGGTATATCCTTGATATCGGCGTCAATAGGCCCCGCAGGAAGCTTATCCAGGCACTGGCGGATGATGCGTATGGATTCATACATCTCAAGGATCCTTACTACGGTCTTGGCAAAGATATCGCCGTCTTTCTCTAAGATTATATTCCAATCAAG
>CAZKQC010000133.1:0-3333 GCA_964554825.1 uncultured Planctomycetales bacterium | reverse complement strand
TTCTAAGGCTGATGTGGATATGAATATCGTAATGACAGGCGGCAGAGAATTTATAGAGATACAGGGCACTGCCGAGCGCAAGACCTTCGGTAAAGAGCAGGCAGACGGCCTGCTTTCTCTGGCTCAACGCGGGATAGAAGGCCTGATTGATATGCAGAGGATGCAGCTAAAGAATATACTGTGAAGAGAACGCTTCTGGTAGCCACTAAAAACAAGAAGAAACTGAAAGAGATAAAAGAGATTTTAAAAGGCCTGGATTTTAAAGTTGTCTCTTTGGCGGATTATCCGCAGGCTCCGCGGATTATTGAAAACGGAAAAAGCTTCAAGGAAAACGCCGTTAAGAAAGCGGTGCAGATTGCGCGTTTCTCCGGAGGGCTTACCTTGGGCGAAGACTCCGGTCTTTGCGTGGATGCCTTGGGTGGCGCGCCGGGAATTTATTCTTCCCGGTTCTCCGGGAGAAATAAGAGCGATAGTCAAAATAACCTTAAGCTTTTAAAACTGCTTAATGATTTGCCCTTAGAGAAGAGAAAGGCGCGTTATATCTCGGCTGTAGCTTTGGCGGACCGGAATGGTTTATTTACGGTTGTCCAGGGGAGTTGCTCCGGCAGGATCGGCTATGAGCTTAAAGGAAATTCGGGTTTTGGTTACGACCCTTTATTTATCATACCTAAATACAGGAAAACCTTCGCCGAGTTGGGGGAGGGGATAAAGCACAGGATGAGCCATCGTTTCCTCGCCTTATGCAAGATCAAAGCGAGCCTCGCTACTTACCTGAAAAGAAATCCTTGACCTTTTTTATCAAGTCCAGCGGTATGGGTACCAGGTGGTATCTCGGTTTCTGTATAGTCCCGCCTATTTTTACCGAGATAGCGTTTCCCAGCTCTCCTAATATTGCCGCAGTAAACTTTCGCAGGTCGGAAGACTCCCTGATGAGTGCCTTATTTACCTGGGCATAGGCAATAAAGTTTAAACTACCGTTGAAGCCAAGGCTGCCCTCGCAGTTAAGCTTGAGCTCATCGCTCGTCAACTGCAGGTCTTCGGTAGAGACCGCCCTATTTTCGATGTTGAATCGAGCCCTAGCCTCCTTGAATATAATCTTTTCATAATCAGGTAGAAGGAATAATTCACCCAGGCCTTTAAGCAGATTGAGTTTCCAGAGCCTTCCGTTTTGTACAGAGAGGAGCCCGTTGCCCTTGAGGCTCGCTGAATCCTGGAAATTCCCTACCAGGTTAGCGCTGATATTGAGAATACCTGCTATCTCCTTATCCTTTAGCTTGGTATCCGGTCTTAATTGCCCCAGGTCAATACCTAAAGAGCTGAATTTCAGGGCATAGGTAGGATTAGGCTGGTTAAGGTTAGAGGTAAAATCGAGGTTTAGCGTACCCGAATAAGCGCCGGCTGAGAGGCCCCAGATATTAAGCAGCCTTTCTTTCTGCAGTAGATTAAAGAAGAGATTGCTGAATTTCAGGTTATACAGAGACAATATCTTGGAGTTTCCCTGGGCCTGGATATTCCAGTCTTTGTAATCTTTAGCTTTTCCCGAGATTGATCCGGAAAGGCTGATCTTGCCTTCAGGTTTTGCCTTCCTTATATTCTCGGCCAGTTGTTTCGGTAGAAAAGTTAACACATCAGCAGGATCAATGCTTAGCGAAGCGTCCAGCTCTAATAAAGGATTGTCCTTTTCTTGCATGCGGATAACCCCCTTTACAGCTAAATCAGAGCTGATATAAGTTGCAGTCAGGGCGGCTATATTGATGAGATCAGCGTTTATCTTTATATCAGAAACCAGCTTCAAGTCTTTCGAGTTTATCCCGAAGTTAAGTTGAGGAGCTTTAAAATCTGTTAATTTTCCGGTGGTGGTATATGAGGTATCCAGGTAATTGAAAGATAGGTCTCCCCAGCTGGCAGAATTCAGGTCTAGGTCAATCCTTCCTTTTATATGCTCCAGGGCCTCTTTTGAAAACGGGGTTTCTAATTTAGCATCTTCTATCATGAACTCTGTTTTAATATCCGGGGGCAGCTCTTTTAAACTTCCTTTCACCCATATTTTTGCCCTGGTTATACCGCTCAAATTAAATTCCTGCGCAGGGTTTATGAAGAGTAAGGCCTTTTCCAGCCTAAGGTCTGGACTTTCCAGCATTAACGTAAGGTATGGATTAAGAAAGTTTTCTAATGAGCCGTCCAGCTTAAAGGTAGAATCCAGGGCCCGGAATTCCAGATTACCTGTCTTAAGCATGTCTTTAGCTAATTCCAGTTCTCCTGTTATACCCGTTGCGCTCTCTATGTATCTTATGCCTTTGAGTGTTGCGGCATTGAACCTAAACCTTAAGCTATAGGAGAATTTTTTTGTATCTGTTGCGTAGCCCAGCCGGGGGAGGATATCGATATCAGCGAAAAGCGAGATTTCCTCTCTCTTAGCCTCTATCCCTTTTAGGTATGCGATCCCCCCTAGCTCCAGGGTCTTATCGCTGAACTTAAAGGTTAGATTAGTGTTCTCGATCCTTCCGGAGGATACAGAAAAAGGCAGCATCTTTAAGTAGGGACCGTATTCAGAGAGGTTTAGGTTTATCAGGTTTATCTGAGCCGAGAGTTCTGCGGGGCTGAAATTGTAATCTCCCTTCAGTAATATCCTGGAAGGTTTTTCTCCTGTTGAAACAAGGCTGCCGTGAATTATAAAAGAAGCTTTTTTTAAATTCCTTACGGCTAGGCCCATATCCAGATTCTTGATGGTTTTGCTGAACCCGGCTCCCTGGCGCTCATCTTCAAAGATTAAGCTGCCTTGCAGGACATTGATTTTGTAAATGAGAGGGGTGAGATTGTTTTTTTGATTCGCAGCCTTTGTCTGTCCAGGCAAAAATAATTTGTAGATATTTAAAGTGCCGTCTTTTCTGTAACGTAAGTTTATCTGAGGTGAGTATATGTGCAGCGCGGGTATGATTATTTCTTTATTTTTTAGCAGCGGGAGATATAAAAAATGGAAGGAGGCGCGGTTGATATGCAGGAGGGTGTTTTCTTTGTTCTGTATCTTGTCATAGACACGGATAACCCGGATGACTATGCCGTTGGTCAGGCTGAAGTTTATCTTTGCTATGCTTACGTTATAATGCAGCGTTTCTTCCAGAGAGCGAATGAGGCCGGATTTTATTTTTACGGGCAGGTAGACCTTGTCCAGATAGACGATACCGGCTGCGCAGCTCAGGGCCAGGGCCAGGAGTATGCTCAAAAATATGATTCTTTTTACGGGGTTTTTCATTAAGCTTAGACCATAATAAATTACTTTACGCCTGACCATCTTTATGCTACATTATAATAACAAAAGATAAGGTGTTGCAT
>CAZKQC010000132.1:0-3434 GCA_964554825.1 uncultured Planctomycetales bacterium | reverse complement strand
GGCTAAGGCAGTCATTGTAAGGACTAAGCAGCCTATACGCAGGCCTGACGGTTCGATCTTGCGATTTGACCGTAATGCCGTCGTGTTTATCGACGCGCAGATGAACCCCAGAGGTACCCGCGTATTCGGGCCGGTAGCCAGGGAATTGAGAGATAGGAAATTCACAAAGATTTTATCTTTGGCGCCAGAGGTTATATAGAGGTAAGACGATGTTGAAGATAAAGAAAGGCGACACAATAGAAGTGATCAGGGGCGACGATAAGGGTAAAAAAGGCAAGGTCCTCAACCTTATCCCCGGAGGCAAGCGCGCGCTGGTGGAAGGTATTAATTTAGTCAAGAAGCACAAGCGCAAAACCCAGCAGGACCAGCAGGGCGGAGTAGTGTCTATAGAGACTCCGATAAGCCTGTCTAACCTGATGCTTTTTTGTAAGCGCTGCAATGCTCCGGTAAAAGTAGGATTCTTGGCGCTTACGGACGGGACAAAATCCAGGATCTGTAAAACCTGCAAGGAAGAGCTATGAGCAGCGCACCGCGTTTATTAGAGAAATACAGAAATGAGATTACCCTCCAGATGATGGAGACTTTTAAGCTCACCAATAAGCTTGCCGTTCCCAGGATCGAGAAGGTAGTCGTCAATATGGGCGTAGGCGAAGGCATACTCGATGTTAAAATCCTGGAAAAGGCTATGGATGAGCTCGCCGTGATTACCGGGCAGAAACCTCTTATGAGGCGCGCTAAAAAAGCTATCGCAAACTTCAAGATTAAACAGGGGCAGGCCATAGGATGCAAGGTGACGCTTAGGCGGGCGATGATGTATGAGTTTATGGATAGATTGATTAATGTAGCCATGCCGCGTATCCGGGATTTCCGGGGCGTGCCTACCGAATCTTTTGATAAAGGCGGGAACTACACCCTGGGTTTATCCGAGCAGAATATATTCCCCGAGATAGAGTACGATAAGGTAACCAGGCCTCAGGGTATGGATATAACTTTTGTTATAAAGAACGCAAAGACTAAAGAGCAGGCGCAGGAATTATTGAGGTTGTTCGGGATGCCTTTTAAGACTGCTGAACCCACAAACCTTAAAACCAGGAGCATAGGCGGATAATGGCTAAGAAATCGCAGTTGGCAAGATGGAGAAGCAAAGCAAAATTTTCTACCCGTCAGCATAACCGTTGTTCTATCTGCGGCAGGTCTGGCGGTTATTTGAGAAGGTTTCAGCTCTGCCGCATATGTTTTAGGGAGCTGGTTTGGCAGGGATTGATACCCGGGGTAAAAAAGGCAAGCTGGTAAAAGAGGAGACGATAAACAGATGGCCAGAACAGACTTATTAGCTGATACTTTTGCTATGATACGCAATGCCATCATGGCGAAGAAGGATAACGTGGATGTGCCTGCCCTGAGCACCACCAAGGCGGTACTGGAGATTCTCAAGAGAGAAAGTTATATCGATAATTTTAAGCTTATAGAGGATAAAAGGCAGGGGTTATTGAGGGTTTACCTGAAGTATACTTTAGGTAAACCCGCAATCAAAAACATAAAACGCATATCCCGCCTGGGGCTGCGCGTTTATGTCAAGCGCGATAAGGTGCCTCATGTATTAAGAGGCAAGGGATTAGCTGTTATCTCTACCTCCAAAGGTATCTTGACTGATACCGCAGCCAGGGAGGTTGGCCTGGGCGGAGAAGTTATCGCATATATATGGTAGGTGGATAATGTCCCGTATTGGTAAGAAGGCGGTCGTAATACCCAAGGAAGTAAAGGTCGACGTAAAGGATGGCGTGGTTTCTGTCGAAGGCCCTAAGGGTAAGTCCAGCTTACGGCTATCCTATAGGGTGAGCGCCGAAATAAAAGAAAACCAGCTTTTTGTGAAGCGGGTATCGGACATAAAGACCGATAAGGCTATGCACGGGCTTACCCGCGCTCTTATTGTGAATATGATCAAGGGCGTTACCGAAGGCTATGTCAAGGAGATGGAGATAATCGGCGTAGGCTTTAAGGCGGCCCTGCAGGGTAATAATCTTAATATGCAGCTGGGTTTTTCTCATCCGGTAAGCTTTCCCATACCCGAAGGCATAAAAATAGAAACACCAAAAGTTACCCAGATTGTTATAAGAGGTATTGATAAAGAAAAGGTTGGTAAGGTGGCTTCCGAGATACGCGCCATCTATCCTCCTGAACCATATAAAGGTAAAGGCATACGTTACCTGGGCGAATACGTAAAGAAGAAAGTAGGCAAGGCCCAGGCTACCGGATCAAAATAATATGAAAAAAAGCAAAGAGTTGCTTAGATTAAAAAGGCACCGCAGGATACGCCTGAACATGCATGGCAGCAGTGAACGGCCAAGGCTCATCGTGCGCCGAAGCCTGAAAAATATGTATGCCCAGATTATCGATGATACAAGCGGCAAATCGGTATTTTCTATATCCAGCCTGGACAAGGAAGTGAGAAAGGGTTTTGCCCCTGCGGGAAACATAAAGGCAGCGGGGTTATTAGGAGAGGTCGTTGCCCATCGCGCAAAAGAGAAGGGTATTACCAAGATTATCTTTGACCGTGCCGGGTATCTATATCACGGCAGGATCAAGGCTTTTGCCGAGGGTTTGAGAAAAGGGGGATTAGAATTCTAAAATATGCGCGAATTAAATATTGAACAACAACCGGAAATCATAGAAAAAGTAATATCCATAAACCGCGTGACAAAAGTAACCAAGGGCGGTAAAAAGCTGCACTTTAGCGCCCTGGTAGTTGTAGGCGATACCAAGGGCCATGTTGGTTTTGCCCTGGATAAGGCAAATGAGGTTGCGGACGCCATACGTAAGTCCCTTACTAAAGCAAAGAAAGAGCTTATCTTTGTCCCCTTGGAGGGTTCTACCATTCCTCATGAGGTTGTCGGAGAGTTCGGGGCAGCCAAGGTCCTGCTTAAGCCGGCATCAGAAGGCACCGGAGTTATTGCCGCCGGTCCGGTCAGGGCGATCTGTGAGGCAGTAGGGATAAAGGATATCCTTACCAAATGCCTGAAGTCAAATAATCCAATCAATGTCATTAAGGCTACTATCGCAGGCCTAAAAGACCTGAAAAGTAAAAGAGAATGAAAAGCAAAACAAATAAATCCAAAATCACGCCTGTGAGCGTAAGGCGTTCCAGAAAGACGGCTAAGAAAGAAGTTGTTTCTGAAGAAAAACAGCCTGATCTGGTCAGGGTTGGCTTATATAACCTGAAGCCTCCCAGAGGCGCCCATAAGCGCAACAAGCTAAAGGGCAGGGGCTCGGGTTCCGGGCACGGTAAGACCTCGACCCGCGGCAGTAAGGGTCAGACCTCGCGCAGCGGCCGGGCTACCTATCCGGGGTTCGAGGGCGGGCAGATGCCTTTGATCCGCAAGATCCCCAAGCGCGGATTTACCAGTAAGTTTAAGAAAGAATACCAGATAGTAAAC
>CAZKQC010000131.1:0-3439 GCA_964554825.1 uncultured Planctomycetales bacterium | reverse complement strand
TTATTACGAGTTACGAGTTACGAGTTACGAGTTACGAGGTTTATGCCCAGGATGATAAGTCTGAAGAAGCGATATTCGTCGCAAAAAAAGCCTTTGAGGACGGTTTCTACGAGGTGAGCCTCGGGCTCTTGGAGCGTTTTATTAAAAATTACCCAAATTCTCCCCGCGTGCCGGAAGCAACCCTCTTGATCGGCGAATGTTATTTTCACCAGAATAAATACCTTGATGCGCTTAAACAGTTTGAAGGGCTACTCAGCCAGCCACAGGCAAGAAATATCAGGGACGAAGTGCTTTACTGGATAGCAGAGGTGCATTTTAAGGGGAATGCCTTCACAAAAGCCGCGCAGTATTACAGGCAGGTAGCCAATGAATACCCTAAATCCGCATATGCCGCAGCCAGCCTTTATTCTCTTGGATGGTGCCTGTATCAGGAGGCAAAATACCAGGAGGCAATTAAATCTTTTCAGGAGGTAAAAGATAAATTCCCCCGCGAGACCCAAGCGCAGGATTCTTCTTTTAAAATCATCGAGTGCCTTTACAGCCTTAAAGAGTATCCTTCAGTTAAAGAGAAGTCAGAGGATTATCTTAAGGAGTATCCCAAAGATTCCTCCAAAGCGCCGTACATTCATTTCTATCTGGCAGAGGCCTACTATTACCTGAATGATTTCGAAGAGGCAGCCCGGCAGTATTCACTGATCCTTTCCCGCAGCGCTGATGAGAAGTTGTGTTCTCTTGCGCGCCTGAGCCTCGGCTGGGCGTATCTGAAGATAAGAAATTATAAATCCGCACAGCAGGCATTTGCGCAGGTAGGTCAGGGCAGCCTTGAAAAGAAAAGCAATGATGCCCTTTTGTTAGGCGAGGCGATACTGTTTTTTGAAACCTCGAAATTCAGGGAAGCTGCGGATGCCTATAATAAGCTGATTCAAGATACGGACGACCCCGTAGTTTTAATCCAGGCGTACCTGGGCGCGGCAGACTCGCTTTACAATCTGGGTGAATACCGTAAGGCAATAGAAGTCTATGCGCAGGGTTTAGAGAATGCTGCCCGGTATCCTCCTGTCCCGCAGGAGATAATGGATAAGCTGCGTTACGGCTTAAGCTGGTCGTATTTAAAAGAGGGAGAGTTTAGAGAGGCGATAGCAGAATTTCAAAAGCTTATCCAGCGCACCGACGACAAAATTTTTAAGATTTCGGCACTCTGCCAGATCGGAGATACCTACCAGGATTCCGGCGATTGCCAGAAGGCGGTTGAAACCTACGATAAAATACTCAAAGATTATCCCGACAGCTTCTACAGCGATTACGTACAGTATCAGCTGGGGCTGGCGATGACAAAGTTGAATAACTATGAAGGGGCAATCCTTGCTTTCTCGGCGCTAAAAAAGAATTTTCCTAACTCCAAGCTTCTTGATGACGCCGAATATGCCCTGGGGCTGGCTTATTTTCAGAAAGAGGATTATGAATCTAGCAGAGAGATTTTTCAGAGGTTCCAATCGGAGTTTAAAGACTCCGGCCTTAAGGCGCAGGCGATGTACCTGGAGGCGACCAGCCTTTATAACCTGGGCAGATTTCAGGCGGCAATAGAGGTCTTTAAGGATATCATCAGGAATTATTCCCAGGATAACGAACTCGTGCAGAAAGCCGAGTACGAAATAGCGGATTGTTATTACCGCATGGGAGACGAAAAAGAGGCGATGGACCGTTTCAGGGTGTTGCGCTCCAAATACCCTGACTCAAGCCTGACCGCGGAAGTAATCTGGTGGCTGGGCGAATATTACTACCGGCATAACGACCTGGATATGGCCAGCCGTTATTTCTCGGCGCTGATTAATGATTTTCCTAAAAGTTACCTGGTGGTTTCCGCCTATTATGCTCTGGGTTCGATCTATCAGGAGAAAACGGATTACGAAAAAGCCGCGGGAAATTTTAAAAAAGTAATTGCCCTTGATGATTCTGACCTTGCCGGGACAGCGGCGATTGCCATAGCCGAGATCCGCATGAAAGAGGACCGGCCGGACTTAGCACTTGAAACCTATAAGGAGGTGCTGCAAAGGTTCCCTAACCTATCCCAGCTAATCCTGCCCAAGATGGGTGATATCTACCAGGATATGCGGGATTATCCAGTTGCCCTGGAATTATACCAAAAGAGCCTGGATCTGGTGCCGGTTATGGAAGTAGCAGATATCCAGTTTAAAATCGCCCAGCTAAGAGAGTTGCAGGGCGACCATGCGCAGGCGATTGAGGAATATTTAAAGGTTGCCTATCTTTATTCCGACAACAAGAGCCTGGCAGTCAAGGCGCTGTTGAGGGCGGCAGCGATTTACGAAGGCCGGGAGAAGTATAAGGAGGCAATCGGTATCTATAAGCGGATATCGGCAATGGATGTGCAGGAGGCTAAGTACGCGCGCGAGCGCATCGACTGGATAAGGACCAATATCAAGTAAAAAGGAGGAAGGAATGGATTTGTATAAGATGAGCCTGTGGCAGGTATTTCTTGCGGGCGGGCCGGTAATGTGGCCGATACTGCTATGTTCGATATTCGCCCTGACGATAATAATCGATAAGTTCTTCCATCTGCATAGAATCAGGATTGATACGCAGGAATTCCTAAGCAGTATATTGGAAAAGATGAAACGCCACGAGACAAAAGAGGCGTTGCAGGGCTGTGATAATGTGAGAAACCCGATAGCAAATATCCTCAAGGCAGGGATACTTAAATACGACCGTTCCCGGGCGCAGATAAAGGAGGCGATAGAAGATGCTTCGCTTTATGAAATCCCGCGCCTTGAGAAGAACCTTTCGGCGTTAGCGACAATCGCGCACGTATCTCCGCTCTTGGGGCTTCTGGGTACGGTAACCGGGATGGTCAGGTGTTTTCAGACCATTCAGGCAAAGGCAACTTCTTTTCATCCGGTTTCACCCGGGGACCTTGCCGGAGGGATATGGGAGGCATTGCTTACGACTGTAGCCGGCCTGATTGTGGCAATACCGACTTTTGTGGCGTATAACTACCTGGTAAACCGGATCAATAACTTTATTCTTGAAATGGAGAAGGCCTCTACCGAATTGGTTAATTTTTTGGCCGAGTAACGGGTGTTTAGTCCCTCGCAGCAGGTTAGCATAGATTGCTGCTCGGGACGATTTTTACTGCGTAAAAATCGGAGGATATAATGAGGTTTAAACGCCATATGAAATTAGAGCACGGGCTTCGCCAGATTGATATCGCTCCGCTGATTGATATGGTTTTTCTGCTTCTGATATTTTTTATGCTTACTTCAAGTTTTGTGATGCAGCCGGGGATCAAGGTTAACCTGCCTAAGGCCGTAACCAGCGAAGTGGTCAGGCAGCAGAATATCGAATTAATCGTATCCGGCGAAAACGTGATTTATCTTGCCGGTAAAGTCATCACGACCCAGGAGTTGAAATCCCTGCTTAAAGA
>CAZKQC010000130.1:1512-3550 GCA_964554825.1 uncultured Planctomycetales bacterium | reverse complement strand
TAATAATAACAACGGCATAAGCACCCCTGAGCTAAAAAAAATGCAGAGCATAGAGACGAGCACCCCTATAAGCGAAGAGGTTGCACCCAGAAGCCCATAACCTACTGCCATAGCGCCGATACCTACGGTCACGCAATAACGGCCTAAGAGGCGCATCAGAAACGCAAGGATTATCCCGGAAACAACTCCTACTAACGTCATAGTAGAGAGAAGATATCCGGCAATCCCCGGCCTGCCGATCTTCTCGGTATAAATAACCAGGCCTGCCTTTTCTTTCTTTACAATGTACTTTTTATTCTTATCGTTAACGCTCCAACTCTTGCCGGGTTCCTGGACAGACAGGGATGCTTTATCAGAGAGCGTGATCCCGTTATTCTTAAAAGACTCGCGTACACCCTCAGAGACTATCCCCTTTTCTAAATAAAGCTGCAACTCTTCTTTATTCTCAAACATAGGGGCTTCGCTCGTATACATCCTGCGCTCATTCTCAATAAACATAGCTAGATTCGTAGGTGCGGCATAAAAGGCAACCATCATTAAGGCACCCAAAAGAGCGCATATATACACCCCTGCCGGAAGATTGGACTTTACCAGGCCTGCTGTCTTTTTAGACTCAGGCTCAGGCAGCCATACCAGCACCATCAGGATGATCAAAAGCGATAGGGCATAGACGCCAAAGGTATAGCGCCAACTCATACACGCCAGCCATCCGGAAAGCAATAAGAAGATTACCCCGCCAAAGTGCGATACTGAGCCGGAATAACCCATCATCTTGGCCCGCTCTTCTCCCTCAAAAAAATCCGCAATCAGGCTTGTAGAGAGCGGTATGATCAGTCCTGCGCCAATACCGAAGAAGGCGCGGATAACCAAGAGTTCCTTTATATTACGGGCAAATCCTCCCCCTACGCCTCCCAGAAAATAAATAATCAACCCGATAAGCAAAACATATTTCTTCTTCATCCGGGACGCCAGCCACCCGGAAAGCAGGCTAAAAGGAATAATAAAGAGGCTGGGTAAGGTCAAGACCAGCTTAATCATGGTAGGATCAGTGCCTGCAAATGCCTGATGGATCTTTGCCAGCGCCGGCGAAATCGCTGCCGAGGCCATAACCGTAAGCAATGAAATCGAGAGTATGCTGGATTTGGTAACTAACTTATTCATAGAATACCTCCTTGAGGCCTGGTATTGCGTACCGGCCTAAAAGGATACCTTCCCTCTTTTTTCCCGGCATAATAACCGTCATAGCCGAACTGGAAATTCTCTCCCCAGCCAAAGGTATCGCCGTAAGTAGTAGAGGCCCAATAAAACCCAAGGGGCGCTGTCTGAGTTCCGGGGAAGAATTGCTTATGGAACCAGACTCCATCTTTAAAGGAGAGGTCTATTATCGTAGGCAGCTCTCTAATAGTGGGCAGGCGCCAGTCAGAGAAACCGGCGAGCGTCAAATCCTGGCAATACTTCATTGCCTCCTCCCAATTCAAATTCGGCCCCTCATCCTTTTTCCACATCAGGCCTGTATTTAAATCGGAGATTGTCCCGTCGCCGTTGTCTTTAAAGGCATAGTTTTCCGTATTGCCAAAACCCCTGCTATAACCTGCGCGTACAGCCCGCACACGATAACGGAAGCTACGCAGGTAACAGATGGCACAACCATAGGCAAAATAGACCCCCCAGGCAAAGATAGGTTCTTTTTTATTGATATCCCCTGACCAATAAAAATGAGCTGTGGCATCAGGGAAATACTTCTTATTTATAGCAGGGATACTGCCCTCATAATCCACTATAGAACGCAGCTCCTCCCTGTTAGGCAGGCGCCAGTCAGAACAACCTCCAAAATTCTTCTTATTCAGTTCATTCACATAATCCCCGGCCTCTTCCCAGGTATAGGTATTATCGGAAGAGTTAATCTCCCAGACCAGCCCAGTGTTATTATCCTTTACCATCTCTTTGCCCAGCTTGGTAAATGACAGCGGGTTAATCGCATAAGAACCATCCTGGCCAAAAAACCTTTTTCCTTTTTTAGGCGCAGCGATAATCCTTC
>CAZKQC010000130.1:0-1412 GCA_964554825.1 uncultured Planctomycetales bacterium | reverse complement strand
GAACCATCCTGGCCAAAAAACCTTTTTCCTTTTTTAGGCGCAGCGATAATCCTTCCCTCATCGTCATAACATTTTTTCATCCCTGAATCAGGGAATTTAAAAACTGGCTCTTCCTTTACCCTGGGACTGACGTTACGCACGGTTCTGAATAACAGCTTCACATTCTTACTGGCGTAATAACCGTCATAGCCGAAACAGAAATTAGTCACCCAGACATAGATGCCTTCGTAAGGCGTAGAAGAAAAATAATGTAACAGCGGCGGCTTAAGGCCATCTGCCGGGAAGAAATCCTTGTAATACCACCAGCCAACCGTATAATCCAGGTTTAGAATAGAGTTTAACTCTTTTAAATTCGGCAGCCGCCAGTCGGAATATCCGGCCAGGTTCATCGCTTTAGAGGACTTAAGCGCCGAATACCAGTCCATGCGCTCATTCTCTCCCTTCTGCCACATAAGCCCGGTAAGTGCGTCGGTAATCGTACCATCTCCATTATCTTTGAACCTGGAGGTATCTGACTTGCCAAAGGTTTTATTATATCCAGCGCGCACTGCGCGCACATAGCGTTCGCTAGATGGCGCATAACAGATGCCGCTGCCTAAGCCAAAGAATATCCCCCATATAAAGGGCTTCTGCATATTATAAGGTATTGCGGTCCAATAGAGGTCACTTTTGCAGTTGGGGAAATATGCGCTATCCACTGCGGGATTGGTCTTGCCGTAGTCTATGATCGAGCGCAGTTCATCCTTGTTAGGCAGGCGCCAGTCTGAAAATCCGCCGTATTTTACGGCATTAAGCTTCTTGATATATTTTTTTTGGGCATCCTGCCAGCTATACCTATCTTCGCAAAAATTAACATCGCCTTTTTTAGGAGATTTAATCTCCCAGATCAAGCCGGTATTATTATCCAGGGCCATACGGTAACCCTCGGGCCAGCCAGCCCCTTCTTCAAGTGTCTTTGCCCCCCTGGCTAATTTAGTAAATGACATGGGGTTGACCACAAAACAGCCGTTCTGGCCCCAGAGTTCATCCTGCGGCTTAACTTCAATCTCCCTGCCTTCTTTATCAAAGCATTTGATCTGTCCAGCATCGGGAAATCTTAATTTTTTATCTTTCATTTAATCTCCTGCTTGGAAAAATCTTTTAAGTCTTTAGTGAGGAAATAGCTTAAAATTGTCCGGATGGCTACGATGACCGCTAAGATTCCCACGCCTTCCCAGGTAGGGGTAATTACGGTTTTGACGATATCCGCGGAAATGAAAAATTCCAGGGCTAAAACCAAGTAACTGCCCAACTTGATACGGATAGAGTCATTCAGCCGCACAGCTTCCGCACGCCTGAGGAACTCTTTCCTGATAAACGCATACAGCGCAATAACAGTCCCCCAGATCGCAATCAACGCGCCGACAATATTC
>CAZKQC010000129.1:0-3556 GCA_964554825.1 uncultured Planctomycetales bacterium | reverse complement strand
CCTATTAGAACAGCCATTCTTATTACAAGCGGCATTTTTATCCTTTTTGATTTGGTTATGTTTTTATAGTGTCTTTTTTCTGCTTCCTACGGGAGCAGAGTCTTTGGGGTCAACCGTACAATTTAGTGCGGAGGGAGGGAGTTGAACCCTCATGTCTTGCGACACTGGCTTCTGAGACCAGCGCGTCTGCCATTCCGCCACCCCCGCAAAAACCAATTAAGTATATCCTACCCCCTCAATTCTGTCAAATAAGAATTGCGGCGCTTCTTTTTTGCTGGTATAATAAATTCTTTCAATCGAGGGAGAAACCATGTTTCTGGAGTCGTTTCGCATTACCGGGATTGCCGTATTGCAGATTTTTATCCTGGGGGCGATAGGTTATTTTCTGGTAAAGAAAAATATCCTGGGAGAGGCGTGCCTGGACTCGCTCAGCCGCCTGACTATCGAGATTACCCTGCCGGCAATGATTTTTTGTCAATTGATGAAGGATTTCAGTTTTGATCTCTATCCCCAATGGTGGATATTTCCGCTTTTAAGCGTTGCGATAACTGCCCTGGGCCTGGGGGTGGGGAGCGTATTCTGCGGTTTTATAACAGGCAGCCAGCAAAAGCAGCAGTTTTTGAGCCTGGTTACTTTTCAGAATTCCGGATACCTCCCCTTGGCATTGGTAGCGGCCCTCCTGCCTGCCCAGCAGTTAGGCCCGATGTTCATCTACCTGTTTTTGTTTCTTTTTGGTTTTAATATAGTGATTTTTTCCTTTGGCATATATCTTTTGTCTTTTTCTAAAGCAAGTAAGTTTGAACTGGGAAGCCTGTTTAGTCCGCCGGTGATAGCTACTTTAATCAGCCTGATAGCGCTCTTCTTCGGCTTGAATAAGCTATTCCCGGAGTTTGTCTTCAGGCCGATAAGGATGATAGGAGATTGCACCCTGCCGCTGGCGATGTTTGTGGTGGGAGGTAATCTCGCCCAGATACGCCTGGGTAACATTAACAGAAAAGCGATAATCTTGATGTCTCTGGCCAAACTGATTATACTACCTAGCCTGGGGCTTTTTTTAGTGATAAAATTCAGGCTTCCGCAGCTGGTAGGGCTTTTGATACTTATTGAACTGGCGGTTCCTTCAGCTACCTTTTTGTCGGTTTTTGTCCGCCAGTATAAAAAAGAAGACCTGCTTATAAGCCAGGGGATCTTCTTCGGTCATATACTCAGTATTATTACTATACCTGTATTTTTAAGTTTGTATTTTACCCTGGTTATGCTACGATGAGCAAGGTCATTGTCAATAATCGTAAGGCCCAGCGAGACTTTTTTGTCTTGGAGAGCATTGAATGCGGGATAGAGCTTAAGGGAGGAGAGGTAAAATCCCTGCGGGCCGGCCGCCTTACCCTGGATGACAGCTTTGCCCGCATTGATAAAAACGAAGTTATACTGTATAATGCGCATATCAGCCCTTATGAGCAGGCGAGCTACTTAAATGTTGAGCCGAAAAGGCAACGCAGGCTGCTTTTACATAGCAGCCAGATAAAGAAGCTTAGCGATAAGATTGCGCAGAGGAGCGTTACGCTCATTCCTTTGAAGGCTTATTTTAATGACCGCGGTTTTGCCAAGATAGAACTGGCTTTATGCAAAGGCAAAAAGCTTTACGATCGCAGAGAGGATATGAAGCGCAGGGACTCTGACTTAGAGGTGCGCAGGATTTTGAAGGGGAAGAGGAAGTAGGCTAATAATGTAAGGTACTGATCCGCCTTCGGCGGCTCAGTACCGATTTTCCATCAATAACAAATCAGAAAATCGGGGGTGAAAAGGGCTCGACTTGGGTAAGCCGGGTAAAAGTAGCATGCCGCGGATGCAAGGTAGGCCGCGTTAACAATCCTTGCAAAAATAAACGCAAACGAGAACTCTCGTTTATTAGCGGACGCAAACAGGATCGTTGCACCGATTTTCGCAACTCCTGTTGTGCCTGCTATGGCGCTAGTCCTTCCTCACTAAACAGGAAGGCCTCAACCTGGCCTGCCTAAGGGTTGGGATTGAGAACTTAATTTAGGCTGGCCTGGGCTTTTCGCCTTTAAGGCCCGGGCGAGACACTTAAAGGTTGCGGTTTAGCTGATCTTGTTTTGCCGGAGCAGCTAAGCTTAAGCGTAAAAGGCAGACTAAGCATGTAGCGACTTTTATTCGATTGCTTGAGGACGGCGGTTCGATTCCGCCCACCTCCACCATTGCTTACATTAATGTAAGCAATGGTGGAAGCCAAAATAATGTATTTTGGCTTCTTCTAATAATAAAAAGCTTATGGTAAATAAAATAAATCCAATCCCATTCTTCTTAGCCGCTATTTTTATCTGCGGATGCGCCGGCGTACAGACGAGAGAAGGCCTCTCCACTTACAGCTTGAACGGCACGACATATCTGTCTTTGGCCAGCCTCTGCGATGCCAGGAAGATAAGTTTTGAATACGATACTTTTACCAGAAAGGCAGATTTAAATAAGGCCGGGCATCAGATAAGCCTGATGGCAGGGGATAATCTGGTATTGGTAGACGGTAGCCCCCTGCATTTAAAGAACCAGGTAGAGATTTACCAGGGGATATTGGTTGTGCCTCATAAATTCAAGGAACAGGTGCTGGATGTTTTATTCAAGGAAGCCCCTGTTACCGCTCGTCCTTTATCAGCTGCGCCTAAGATTAGAAAGATAGTTATTGATGCCGGGCATGGCGGAGGAGACCCCGGGGCCATAGGTAAGGCCGGTTTAAGGGAGAGGGATGTTACTTTGGATGTTGCCAAGAGGCTCTACAGCCTCTTAAGGTCAAGCGGCTACAGCATTATTATGACGCGTTCAGCGGATGTGTCGGTTCCTTTGCCGCGCAGGGTCCAGATAGCCAACAATTCCAAGGCGGACCTTTTTATCAGTATTCATGCCAATGCCAACCGGGTAAGGAGCCTGAGCGGTTTCGAGGTTTATTGTATCTCCGGGAATATTAATGATTACCGCAGGGCTGTTTCTGCGGCAGAAAAGGATACGCTTAACCTGGGAGGAGACTGCATCCTTAATCCTTCCCTGAATCTGAAAACCATACTCTGGGATATGATTTATACGAGTAATAAAGCGCAGTCGCTGGGATTAGCCTCGGATATCTGCCGCTCTATAAGCAGGAATCTTAATACCAGGGTGATAGGCATAAAAGGCGCTAATTTTTACGTCTTAAAAGGGACATCGATGCCCGGCATCCTGGTGGAGATCGGCTTTCTTTCTAATCCCAGCGAAGAGCGCATGATCAGGAACAGTTCTTACCGTCAGCAGGTAGCTTCTGCCATTGCGGAAGCGGTAGAGGATTTTGCCTCGGGAAGTACTTTTGCGGAGGCCCGTAATTAATGAAGGCAATAGGCGTTTTTGATTCCGGGGTTGGAGGGCTTACGGTGGTAAGGGAATTAATCCGCCAGCTTCCCTCTGAGGATATTATTTATTTCGGAGATACTGCGCGCGTTCCCTACGGGACAAAGTCAAAAGAAACCATACTTCGTTTTTCCATAGAAAATATCCTCTTCTTGCTTAAGCCTGT
>CAZKQC010000128.1:0-3556 GCA_964554825.1 uncultured Planctomycetales bacterium | reverse complement strand
ACTTAAGATAGGGGGAATATTATGGGTAAAAAGAAGATGTTTTATGCGGTAACACTGGTTTTATTATTGACGCTTGTCTGCGTTAAGGATAATTTATTCTCTCAAGTGATATCTGATGCTGCTTTTGAGAAGGAGGGTTTGACCAAGCAGGATTTATCCGAAATATCCAATTATTATTATAAGAATCCTCAACCGGATAAACTTATCTCCTATTTAAAGGCAGTGTTATCACAAGATGCGCTTATCGCTCATGAGTTATTTTTTGGCCCGTTTGTTCATTTTATTGCAACGATAGCACAGAATGACACGATTCTTCTAAACAGAGTAAAAGAACTGAAGGGTAGTTATTCCGGAATACCCAAAGACGCTATAGAGCGGATTATAAAAGAAACAGAGAACTTTAAGTCTCTTATGCCGATTTCTCCGATAGACCTGAATTATTTATGGGCAGAATTCAGCGCTACGGGTAAAAAGGTGCCGGTGAGAAAGATAATAAGTATTTTTGATAATCCGGAAAGCGCCTCGAACCTTTTGCTGGCTGCTGCCGAGAGTTCCCTTAAATTTAATGCTGAAGTGCATCAGGCTGTTTATGAGATCATAAGAGAAGATGCGGCTACCGCGCAGGGAATGAAAAAACAAGTTTTAGATAAAGTCTTAAAAGACATCGGAATGAAATGGCAAAAGTATGGTTTTGTTCAAGAAGGTGTTCTTAACGAAAAAATTGCAAGGCTCGACCAGATGATCAAGGATAATCCCGGGGATGCCAATAATTATCTTGCCCGCGGCGGGGTGTTAGCTAATAATTTTAATTACGATAAAGCGCTGGAAGATTTTCATAAAGCGCTGAGCCTGAATCAAAATTTACCTATTGCGAATAATTATGTAGGTTACATATATGTTAATCAAGGTAAATATGATGAAGCGGAGCCATATCTAAAAAAAGCAATAGAGCAGGCGCCTAACTTCAGCAAGCCATACTTTAATCTCGCCCGTATTTATTTCCGTAGAAATGCGCTGGATAAGGCCATAGAGCAGATTACGAAAACTATAGAATATGAGCCGAGTTCTTATGAGGCATATATAATGAGAGCGGAAATTTATTACAACAAAAAAGAATACGATAAGTCAATAAACGACCTAGAGCAGGCAATCAAGCTTAATGCGAGCCTAAAAGAAAGATTAGACGCTCAAATCAAAGCGATTCAACTGGAGAAATCACAGAAGGCTAATAACTAAGTAGCTGGATACATGAACGTATTATTGCATACTTGCTGCGCGCCGTGCCTGATATATCCTTTAGAGCGGCTCAGGGAGAAGGGGTATGTGGTGAGGGGGTTATTTTATAACCCTAATATCCACCCTTTTGCCGAATATAAGAACAGGAAGCAGGCAGTTGAAGGATACGCGAAAGAGTTAGGATTAGAGGTAATTTATCCTGAGTATAGGCCTGAACAGTATTTTCAGGCGGTGAATGAGAAGGAAGCGAATCCGGGAAGATGCGAGCTCTGCTGGGGTTTGAGATTAAGAGAAACGGCGAAGCAGGCGAAAGAGAATGGGTTTGCTGCGTTTACTACCACGCTTTTGGTCAGTCCTTATCAGGACCAGGAGTTATTGAAGAAGATCGGAGAGGGGATAGCTAAGGAAATAGGACTCGAGTTTTATTATGAGGATTTCCGGCCCGGGTTTAGAAAGGCGCATGATCAGGCAAAGAGTAAGGGAATCTACTGCCAGAAGTATTGCGGCTGTATTTACGGAGAGATAGAGCAGTGCAAGAAATCGGTAAAACATTAATTATCTTTGGAGTAGTTTTGGTTTTAGCAGGGTTCCTATTGACCTTTGCCAATAAGATCCCGTTTATCGGCAGGCTTCCCGGAGATATCTATGTGCAGAAGAAGAACTTTACCTTCTATTTTCCGCTAGCCACCTCCATATTAATCAGCTTAGTCCTTTCTTTTGTTTTCTGGCTATGGTCACGCAGATGAAAATAAAATCAGGATTATTAGTTTTGTTATTCTTTTGCCTTGCTTTGACTGATTGCTTTGCCCAGGCGCCGCAGCATATCCGCGTGGTAGTTAACCAGGACGCCGCATCAATCAGGCTCAAGATCATGGGTTCTTATGAGGTGCGGGATGCTGCAGGGGGAGGGGTTATCTACCGCGGCAAGGGCTTAAATACCACAGTCACTGCTTACGCAGGAGGGATACTTCTGGGCCAGCTTCAGTCCAGGCTGAATAAGGTTTTTATCAGGAGTTATGACCCGGACACCGTTATTATTGACGGCAGGACATTTAGAGGTGATATTCAGCTGATTAAAAAAGAGAATGACCATCTCCTGGTAGTTAACCATATTGACTTCGAAGATTATATAAAAGGCATACTTTACCATGAGGCCTCGCACTACTGGCCGATAGAGGCGCTTAAGGCCCAGGCAATAGTCTGCCGCAGCTATGCTGTCTCGCGGGTAGCGGAGAGCAGTACAAAAGATTTTGATGCGACCAGCGATATTTATTCCCAGGTTTACGGAGGCAAGAGCTCAGAGCGTTTCCGCACTAACCGGGCAGTAGAGGAGACTAGGGAAGAAGTTTTGATGTATCAGGGTAAGGTTCTTCCCGCATACTATCACGCTACCTGCGCCGGCCACACCGAAGATGCCAGCGCGCTCTGGAATATAGATATTCTTCCTTTAAAGGGCGTAGCCTGTGATTTTTGTAAAGACTCCCCGCATTTTAACTGGCACTATGTACTAAGCAAGAAAGAGATTGAAGATAAGCTGGTAGGCGCAGGCTATAAGATAAAAAAGATAAAAGATATCCGGATATCTTCCAGGAATGCTTCAGGCCGTGTTGTGAGCCTGGTTATCAGCACTGAAGAGAAAGAGGCAAACGTCCTGGCTAAGGATTTCAGGAATATCTTAGGCCCTAATATTATTAAGAGCACTAATTTTGAAGTTAAGGTGGTCAAGAACGATGTAGTCTTTGAGGGTATAGGCTGGGGCCATGGCGTAGGGCTTTGCCAGTGGGGCGCTTATTTTATGGCCAAGCAGGATTGGGATTACAAAAAAATCCTGGAATTTTATTATCCGGGTGCTATTATCTCTACTTTAAAATGAAACTCGCTGATTTCGATTATAATCTACCCAAAGAACTGATTGCCCAGTATCCGCTTAAAGAGCGCGAGAGCGCCAGGCTCCTGGTATTGGAGCGCGAAAGCGGAAAGATCGAGCACCGCATTTTCAGGGATATAGTTGATTATATAAAAGCGCCTGACCTGCTGGTCTTAAATGACAGTAAGGTCCTTCCTTGCAGGTTGTTCGGCTCGCGTAGAAGCGGCGGCAAGGTAGAGGTCTTTCTTGTAAAGAGGAAAGAGGGCTTGAGGTTCCAGGCGATGATCAGCCCAGCCAGGGTCAAGCTAAATGAGGAGATAATCTTTAATAACGGGAAACTCTCCTGCCAGCTCACCGACAGGAATGAGGTTACCTTTCAGGCCAGGGATATAGAGGATGTATATGCTCACGGGGTAATGCCCCTGCCTCCTTATATCAAGAGGCAGGCAGAAG
>CAZKQC010000127.1:0-3618 GCA_964554825.1 uncultured Planctomycetales bacterium | reverse complement strand
GCCCAAAACAGATTACGCCCATGGCAATACTCGCTATCAGGATGCGTACGAAAGAAATAAATATCTCTTTATTATTAAAGGCGTGCAGTTTTTTCTGCAAGAAGTGATAGAGAATTAAAGTGGTGACAATACCGGAAATCGAGGTAGCCAAGGCCAGGCCGCTTAATTTCATAGGAAACATAAGCCCGGCATTAAGGATAATGTTCATAACCAGGGAGACGACCGACACCTTGGCCGGAGTAAGCGTATCCTTAAGGGCGAAGAAACAGGACTGCAGAATTTTGGTTGTGCCATAGGCAGTCAAACCAACACTATAGAAAAGAAGCGCGTCAGCAGTAAGGCGCGCCGAATAATTATCAAACCTGCCCCCTCCAAAGAGACCTAAGATAATCGGCCGTGATAAAACCATAAATCCTACTGACGCGGGAAGCATGACAAAGAATACTGCCCTAAGGCCGAATGAGAGCGTGCGCCTTAAATTATCCTGCCCTGCCTCCAGGGCCTGCGTGGACAGCTCCGGAAGTATCGCCTGCGAAAGGGCATTGCTGAAAATACCCAGAGGGAACTGAATCAGGCGGTAGGCAAAATAAAGAACCGCAACTCCTCCCTCTCCCACGATTGTAGCCAGCGACCCGAAGATGGAATCCACAAAATTATTCAGCTGATATACGGAAGAGCTAAACAGCCGCGGGACCATTAAGAGGCCGATAACCTTGGCCTCGGGGTGCCTGAAGTTTTTGAACAATTTCAGCCGGAATCCTTTTTTATAGAGCACCGGCACCTGGACTGCCAGCTGCAGGAGACCGCCGACCAAAACACCTAAGGCCAGGCCTCTAGTGCCTTCTCCGAAGAGCAGGGCAAAAACAATTATAGAGACATTCAAAAGACAGGGCGCAAAGGCAGGAACGGCAAAATGCTTAAGTGAGTTAAGCACGCCTACGCAATAGGCCGCCAGGCTGATCAATAAAATATAGGGAAAGATAATGCGGTTTAAACGGATGGTGGTTTCAAACTTATAAGGATCTGCTACAAACCCCGGCGCGATCAGGCGCACAATCAAAGGAGAAAACAATATACCCAGGAGGGTAATGGCCATAAGTATGACTAAAAGGAGGTTCAGCACTACATTGGCCAGCTCCCAGAACTCCTCTTTATTATGCCCTGCGCTGTATTTGCTGAACACAGGCACAAAGGCAGCGTTGGTGGCACCCTCTCCTACCAGGTCGCGGAAGAGATTAGGTATGCGGAAAGCAATTACAAAAGCCTGGGCATAGACATAGACCCCGAAAAGCCGGGCAATAACCACATCCCGGATAAACCCTAAGAGCCGGGAACAAAGGGTAGCGACTCCGATGATACTGGCAGACTGAATGATGGATTTATGGCTGGACATGGGATTTTAGAGGCTAATAATAATTGACACCCTTAGCTAATTATGTTATATTTAAGCACAAATTTGGTTATTTCGCAAGACTAATGGCAGGGGCCTGAAGAATCTTAAGGCCTGATAAGGAGAAGAAGATATGCCTAGACGCAAAAGTTCGATTAAAAGAAAACGTGCTGATAAAACAAAACATCAGCATAACCTAAAAATCAAACAGGACCTCAAGAAAACACTAAAGAAGTTCCAGTCTCTCATCTCGGGTAAAAAACTAGATGAGGCCAGGGCCTTCCTGAACAAAGTTTATTCCAAATTAGATAAAGCAGCAAAAAAAGGCATAATCCACCGCAATACCGCAAGCAGAAAAAAAGCGCGCCTAACGCGAAAAGTTCCTAAAGCAGCATAAATCAACCACGGTCTTTTCTAAAGCAAAAGCCGGTTTTAACCTGCCGGTCTTTATCGCAATATCACAATCCAAGAGGAGCCTCATTATCCTTTTCGCCCTGGCAGGGTTAACTCCCGTTTTTAACAGGCTGTGGCGAAGAGCGCCTACAATTCTTTCCGGTTTCTCCCCGTTTTTGAACAGCTGATTCAATACCCTGAGCGCATAATCTGCCCTGCCCAGCTCTATCTGGCGGCCGAGGCTAAAGGCATCTATGCGCAGCGTCTCTTTAAAACGAAAGACCTGGGCAGACCTAGAGAGGCGCGCGATAAAATTATCCTTGGGGTCATAATGTTCCAAGTCCAGGATTAAAACTACGTGCGCAGCCGGCTTTTTATTGTATTCAAGCAAAAAATCGCGCAGGGGCTCTTTTAAGATTTGCGCATCCTTGATAACCAGTATTCTTTTTTTTGTTTTTACCGGAAGGCAGAGGAGCTTCTCCTGAAGCCCGTTGAGCGTTATGTCTTTGGCATGCAGGATATCCAGATTGAAGCTTTCCAGGGCAGGGTTTAAAAGACCTCTTTTTATCTCTTTGAGCTTGGCGTCTTTAGAGGAGACATCCTGGCCGATGAACAGATAAAGCCAGGCTTCTTTGCTTACCATTGCTCTACTGTGCGTTCGACAATACGACGCGATAAATCAACGATGGCCTCATTCACTGCTAGGTCATCGTCTTTTTCAACTACGTTTGGCAACGTGGACGAGCGAGGGTAATACGTGTAGTCTCCGGTAAAGGTATTTTCCTGCCAAACCAGCTTATCTTCTTTCTTGTCCCAAAGACTGATACTCACCACAATATTTACGCGGTATTCCTGCACTTCGTTATTCTCCGTCCTTAGGGGGTCTCGCCTGAATTCCATCAATTCTCCCTTCAGGATGAGGTCGGCGTTTTCTTCTTTTACGGGTTTGAGATTACCGTCAAAAAGAAATTTATCGATGACAGACTTGGTGATATCCGTCTCAAGGCTAGGTTTGTAGAGCTTATACTTGCTGGCAGCATCGGTCTCCCTGGTAATATCTATCCTGTTTATAAACTGCTTGATATGTATGGTCCTGTATTTATTGGAGATCATGGAGCGCGTAGTATAGCCGCAACCTGCCGCCATAAAGGCAAGGAGGGCTAACTGCGTAGCGCCGATAACTAGCCTGCGGTAAATCATCTTTTCTTCTTCTCCGTTTTTTCCATTATCTGCAGCCTCTCCAGGCATTTAGCTGCCCAGGGACTTGAGCTATAATTATTCACCGTGTCGTTATAATAAACCCTGGCTGCCTCATAGGCCTTCTGTTTTTCGTAGAACCTGCCGATATTATAGTTACCTTCTGCCTCTTTCTCTCTTAGCTGATTAATATTTTTTTCGGCATCGCGCGAAAGCGTGGCATCCGGATGCTCCTTAACGAAGTTTTCGAATTTCTCTTTGGCCTCGCGGGTCGCGCCCTGGTCGTAATCCGGGCTACGCGATAAACTCGCCCGGCAGGAGGCAATCTGAAATCTCGCCGGCTCTGTCCATTCGCTATCCGGATAATTGGTAATCACCTTGTTAAAAGCCTCTTCTGCTTCGTAATAACGCATCAGGCCTTTGAGTACCAGGCCCAGCTTATACTGTGCTGCAGACGCTAATGGGCCATAGTTAGAGTTATCGATAATCTTGGTGAATATCTCGATGGAGGGATTCTCAACCGGAAGCTGCACCCCCAGGGCCTTTCTTTTTTCCCCTGCCATAAAGGCCTCAGCGATCTTGTATTCCCTGCCGATAATCTCCTGGATTCTTTCGGAAAAAGGGTACTTATCAATGAC
>CAZKQC010000126.1:0-3653 GCA_964554825.1 uncultured Planctomycetales bacterium | reverse complement strand
CCTAGGTATTATCAATCTATTAATATGTGGTTCAGGCACGAGTTTGATGGTCATGTAATTTCGAGGGGGGAGCAGGGTGGCAAGATCAGTTAAGAAAGGTCCCTTTGTAGATGGACATTTAATGAAGAAGCTGGATGAGGCCCGTCAATCTCAAGGGAAAAAGGTCATTAAGACCTGGTCACGGCGGTCAACTGTCATACCGGATATGGTCGGTATTACATTTGCAGTGCGCAATGGTAAGAAGTTTATACCGGTTTTTGTCTCTGAGAATATGGTAGGCCATAAACTCGGAGAATTTTCGCCCACGCGTACTTTTCATGCCCATTCTGGCGATCGCAAGACCAAAGTTAAGGGGAAGAAGTAGCTTGCAGGAGTTGTTTTTATAGATTTAACGGATAGATCATATACGCAGGCAGGTGATTTTGGACTGGGGAGTGTAAGGAGCTATGGAGTCTAAAGCAGTAGCAAGGCATGTGCGCATTTCTGCAATAAAGGCCAGAACGGTGACCAGACCGGTAAGCGGTAAGAAGGTAAATGAGGCCTTGAATCTCTTGAAGTTTGTACCGAAAAAGGCTGCGCGGCTGGTGAGTAAGGTTATCTATTCGGCCTTGGCGAATGCCGCACAGAATCCTAAAATAGACGTGGACACACTTTATATTAAGAAGATATTCGTCGATGAAGGCCCCAGGCTAAAACGTTGGCGGGCCAGGTCCATGGGAAAGGCTAATCGCATAATCAAACGTACGAGTCATATAACCGTAGTTCTGGATGAAAATTAGGAGATAAGGCAGGAGGATAACTTGGGGCAGAAGGTAAATCCGATTAGTTTTAGGCTTGGTTATATAAGAACCTGGGATTCACGATGGTTTGCTAAAAAAGATTTTGCAGCCTTTGTTTATGAAGACAGAAAGATTCGGGACTTCATAAAGAAGAAGCTTTATCATGCCGGGATTTCCAAGCTCTTGATCGAGCGGGCTGCCGATAAACTAAAGGTGAAGATTCATACCGCCCGGCCCAGCATCGTCATCGGTAAAAAGGGCGCTGAGATAGATAAGCTTAAACAGGAGATAGAGAAGCAGATTAAGCGGCCGGTTATTTTAGATATTCACGAAGTGCGGAAACCGGAGCTGGATGCTCAACTGGTAGCAGAAAGTGTGGCCTTGCAACTGGAGCGGCGGGTTTCGTTTCGCCGGGCCATGAAAAAGGCGGTTTTTACGTCCCTAAGGCTGGGCGCTAAGGGCGTACGGATAGCTTGCGCCGGTCGGCTTGGCGGCGCAGAGATGGCCAGGCGGGAGTGGTACCGGGAAGGGCGGGTGCCGCTGCATACCCTACGCGCCGATATAGACTATGGCTTTGCTGAAGCCAAGACCACATACGGGATCATCGGGGTCAAGGTGTGGATGTTCAAAGGCGAAGTGTTTCCGGAAGCGGGCACTGCGTAAGAAGATTTAACCTAAGAGGAACAATATGCTTAGTCCCAAAAAAGTTAAATATCGCAAGCAGCAGAAAGGGCGTATGAAGGGGGCAGCCTATAGAGGGAGCGCTCTGGCTTTTGGTGATTATGGGCTCCAGGCGCTAACTTGCGGCCGGCTGACTTCTCAACAGATCGAGGCGGCGCGAATCGCCATCACCCGGCATGTTAAGCGCGGCGGCAAGGTATGGATAAGGATATTCCCTGATAAGCCGGTTACTAAAAAGCCCGCTGAGACACGTATGGGTAAGGGGAAAGGGGCCCCGGAGGGATGGGTGGCCGTGATTAAACCGGGGCGCATTCTCTATGAGATGGAGGGAGTCAGCAAGGCAGTGGCTATGGAAGCCCTAAGACTGGCTGCGTATAAATTGCCTCTGCCTACACAGGTTGTATCAAGGAGTGAATTATCATGAAAGCAAAAGACCTCCGTGCCTTAAGTCCGGATGAACTACAGACGAAGATTAAGGACCTCAGGGAGGAGTTGTTCAGGATTAAATTTCAGCATTCGACCCAGCAATTAGAGAATACGGCCAGGTTTCGTTTATTAAAGCGTGATATTGCCCGGGTCGAGACGGTTATCTGTGAAAAATAAAAAGCTTTAGCTTTTGGTTTTGAAGGTGACAAGGAATGAAAGAAGCTGGACATCGTAAAACACAAATCGGTATCGTAGTCAGCGATAAAATGGACAAGACGATAGTTGTGCAGGTAGAACGGCTGGTTAAACATCCTGTCTATAAAAAATATGTCCGCAGGCGGGCCAGGTATAAGGCTCACGATGAGGCTAATGCCTGTAAAGTGGGCGATAAGGTAATGATTGAGGAATGTCGCCCGTTGAGCCGTGATAAAAGGTGGGGAGTAAGGCAGGTTATTGAGCGGGCAGTTTAAGGCTAATTAGCTATATCTCCCGGACTAACGTTTAATAGCCCACTTGAGGACAATAAGGGGAATAAGGCAATGATACAGACAGAAACCAGATTGAATGTGGCTGACAACTCAGGAGCAAAACTTGTGGGTTGCATCCGGGTGTTGGGCGGCACACGACGACGATATGCCCGTGTGGGTGATCTAATCATTGTTTCTGTTAAAGAGGCCCTGCCCAATTCTAAGGTAAAAAAGGGGGATGTGATGCGGGCCGTAGTCGTACGGACGACTAAAGAATTAGGACGTCCGGATGGAAGTTATATCCGCTTTGATGATAATTCGGCAGTGCTTATTAATGCCCAGGGGGAGCCTGTCGGCACGCGTATCTTTGGGCCGGTGGCCCGGGAACTACGGGCAAAAAAATTCATGAAGATTATTTCTTTGGCTCCGGAGGTGCTTTAGGGATGGATAGCCTAAAGACTTATATAAAGAAGGATGACCGGGTAATGGTCATGGTCGGCAAGGATAAGGGTAAGATAGGCAAGGTATTAAGAATTATCCCCAAGAAATATCGGGCACTGGTAGAGAAGGTTAATGTAGCTAAGAGACATACGCGCCCCGGGCCGCTTTCAAAAGAGGGTGGCATTATAGAGAAAGAGGCCCCGGTACACATATCGAACCTGATGTTGGTTTGTCCAAAATGTACAGACCCCGTACGGGTTGGCTTTAAAACCCTTGAAGACGGGAAGAAGGTGCGTATCTGCCGTAAATGCGGTGAACCTATTGAAAATAAATAAAGGATAAAAGCGGTATGATGCTGGAGGCTTTGGCATGGCTTCGATGAAGGAGTTTTATCATAAGGAATGTGTGCCTCTCCTGATGAAGGAGTTTGGTTACAAAAATACTATGCAGCTTCCTAAGCTGGTTAAGATTATGCTTAACATGGGCTTAGGGGAGGCTATTCAAAATGCAAAAGCGCTGGAATCGGCGACAGAAGAGTTGACTCTAATCGCCGGACAGCGACCGGTGATAACCAGGGCCAGGAAGTCAATAGCTTCTTTTAAGCTGCGCGAGGGAATGTCTATTGGTTGCATGGTGACCTTACGCGGAGACCGCATGTATGATTTTCTCGCAAAGCTGGTGCATGTGGCCCTGCCCCGGGTGCGAGACTTCAGAGGGGTATCTGAAGGGTCTTTTGACGGTAGAGGGAATTACACCTTGGGCATCAAGGAGCAGATTATATTCCCGGAGATCGACTATAATAAGGTTGAAAAAATAAGAGGTTTTAAACAGGAAATACTGGAAAATAAAGTTTTTAAAA
>CAZKQC010000125.1:0-3689 GCA_964554825.1 uncultured Planctomycetales bacterium | reverse complement strand
GTTCATTATTTGATTAACGTATTTTTAGCGGAGTGAATACAAATGGAAGAGATATTTTTAGATGCAGAAATAAGGGAAGGCGTAGGCAGGGCTAAGGTTAAGGACCTTAGGGAGGCAGGGTTCATTCCGGCGGTGGTGTATTCCGAGGGGAAGAGCTCAAGCCCCTTGAAAGTTTCACACAGGCAGCTGGTCAGACTCCTGCATCAGCACCGCCTGGAGAATGCGGTAATCAACCTCAGGATTAAGGATGACAATAAAGAAAAGACAAAGTCCTGCCTGATTAAAGAGATACAATATGATCCGGTTAAAGAGGATGTAATACACGTGGATTTTAACGAGATTTCTCTGACTAAGGTCATAAAGATCAGCGTGCCCGTGGTCGCAAAGGGCGATCCGATGGGAGTAAAGCAAGAGGGTGGCTCTTTGGAACATATACTTTGGGAGATAGAGGTGGAGTGTTTGCCTGCCGATATCCCCAAAGAAATAGAAGTAGATGTCAGTAATTTAAAGATAGGCGACTCCGTGCACATAAAGGATGTTATATTTCCGCCTAAGGTTAAAGTCCTGCATGAGCCGGAGACGATCCTGCTTTCCGTTGCCGCTCCGATTAAGGAGGAGGTTGTAGCCGCGCCTGTCGAGGGCGAAGAGAAGCAGGAGCCGGAGGTAATTAAAGAGAAGAAGGAAGCGCCTGCTGAAGAGCCCCAAGAAGGCAAGGAAAAGAAATAGCCAGGATCTATATGAAGCTGATAGTGGGGTTAGGTAACCCGGGCAGGCTTTATACAAATTCAAGGCATAATATAGGTTTTAATGTTGTAAAGGCCCTGGCAAGGCATTATAAGGTAGCACTGAAAAAAGATAGCGCTGTTCTTTCTTTGAGCGGACAGGTTAAAACAGAAGGCCAAGGCCTGGTACTGGCGCTGCCTATGACTTTTATGAATTTGTCCGGGAGCGCAGTTGGAGGTTTGCTTAGGAAATACAAGGCCAGGCCTAAAGACCTTTTAGTGGTCTGCGATGACCTGGACTTAAGGCTAGGCAGGATTAAGATACGGCCCTCGGGCTCATCGGGCGGCCATCGAGGCCTTAAGTCTATCATAGATTCGCTGGGCAGCGATGATTTTTGCCGCCTGCGCTTAGGAGTAGACAGGCCGCGGAAAAATACAGATACATCCGATTACGTATTGTCACCTTTTTCCAGCAGAGAAAAAGAGCAGGCGAGGCTAATGGCAGAAGGGGCGCTTAGCTGCTGTTTGGTCTGGGTAGGGGCTGGCATAACCGAGAGCATGAATATTTTCAACAAGAGGAGCAAAGATGAATAAATACGAGGCCATGTTTATTATTAAGCCTGCCCTTTCGGAAGAGGAGAGAAAGATTCTTTTTAATCAGATAGGCGACGTGATAACTAAAAACGGCGGCGCTGTCTCCAAGGCTGTTATCTGGGCTGAGAAGAGGAAGCTTTATTTTACGATTAAGAAATGCCAGGAGGGGGTATATTATCTGGTCAATTTCGATCTTCCCCCGGCATCGGTTGTCAAGGTCAGGCAGGCGTACAAGATAAACGAAAACATACTGCGGGTACTGATTACGGTTTTATAGGCCGGCAGTTGATATAACCAATGGCGGTTTGGGGCGTTAGTTGTTACGCAACGCCCCGATCTCTACAAGGAGGGTAAAATGGATGATGTGACTTTGGTTAATTTGGTTAGAAATATCTCTATTGTTGCCAGCGTGATCGGGTTATTAGCAGGTTTTGATTTGATACTAGGCGCCAAGATTACCTCTACCCTTAAGAATATTTTGGATAGAGCGATGATTAATGTGGATAAGGCCGTATTCAGCACCAAGTTAAGAGTCACCCTGGGTGTTTTGTTTGTTTTGATCTCAGGGCTGATGATCCTATTGATCATTTCTACCCGCGCTTAAGACGGTCGAAGGCCAGGCTAGAACGATAAGTTAGAAATTCTTCAGGAAAAGAGCGAGATGGCTAATTTTAATAAGGTATTACTGATGGGCAATCTTACCAAAGACCCGGAGCTGCGCTATACGCCGCAGGGGACCGCAGTGGTTAATTTGAGGCTTGCCGTTAACAGGAGATTCAAAGATAGAAACCAAGAGATGAAGGAAGAAGTTTGTTTTATAACTGCGGTGGTCTGGGATAAACAGGCCGAGACCTGCAACCAGTATTTGCATAAAGGCAGCCCCGTGTTTATTGAAGGTAGATTGCAATCGCGTTCCTGGGAGGATGCCTCCGGACAGAAACGTAATGTTATCGAGGTCAGGGTTGAGCGCGTCCAATTCTTAGGTTCCGCTCCCAGCAGGGGAGAACCTGTTGCAGAAGCCCCGGTCGCAGAGACCCAAGAGCCATCTACTGAAACAGCCTGGTTAGATGAAAGCGAGGAGAAACCGAATGAAGCCTAGAATGAAGACGCCTATTAAGAAAAAAGATGTGCTTATGCGCCAGCGCAAAAGATTCTGTCGTTTCTGCGCGGACAAGCAGAAGGTCATAGACTATAAAGACGCAAAATTACTGGAGGCCTTGATTAAGGAGAGGGGCAAGATAGTCTCCAGCCGTTTTTCCGGTAATTGCGCCAGGCATCAGAGACGGGTTGCGGAAGCGATAAAGCAGGCGCGCTTTATTTCTCTTATTCCGTATACACGCGTATAATCAGAGGTTCTCTATGGAAGTCATATTAAAGCAGGATGTTAATAAATTAGGAAAGGCCGGTTCGGTCATAAGGGTAAAAGACGGTTTCGCCCGCAATTTTCTTATGCCAAACGGACTGGCCCTGCCCGTTACCGCGGCGAATCTTAAGAACCTGGAACAGGAAAAGCAGAAAAAGGCCCTGCAATTAGATAAGGCCAAGAAAGAGGCCCAGGCGCTTAAAGAAAAGTTAGATGGTTTATCCTTGACCATCCCGGTCCTGACGCAGGAGGCCGACGCGCTCTACGGCAGTATTGCCCTGGTAGATTTAACGCGCGCCTTAAAAGATGAGGGGATTGAAATCAGCAAAGACCTTATTGCCCTGCAAGAGCCCATAAAGGCCTTAGGGATATACGAAATACCCGTGAAGTTGCACCCGGAAATCTCCGCAACATTAAAAGTCTGGGTAGTAAAGAAGTAAATAATGGAAAATACAATCCTGGAAAAACTCCCTCCGCAGAACCTGGAAGCTGAGATGGCGGTTTTAGGCTCGATGCTCATAGACCCGGAAGCCATCTCCGTGGCCTCCGAGGTCCTGGATAGCGGTTCCTTTTATAATGATACTCATTGCAAGATATTTGAGGCTATAATAGAACTCTATAACGCCAATAAGCCCGTTGACCTTGTTACTCTCACTGATGAATTGAAAAGGAAGGGCGCCCTTGTTGAGGTGGGCGGAGCGACTTTCCTTACGGTGCTGGTTAATGCGGTGCCTACCGCAGCCAATATAAATCATTACGTAAACATAGTAAAAGAAAAAAGTATTTTAAGAACCCTGATAAATAACGCCACCAGGATCGTTTCCCTCTGTTATGAGACGGAGGGCAATATTGACGAGGTGGTGGATAGCGCAGAGAAGTTCATCTTTGATGTAAGCGACCGCAAGACCCAGGGTGGTTATCTGCATATCAAGGAAATTATCAAGGACAGTATAGAGACGATAGACACGCTTTATCAGAAGAAGGCGCATGTTACCGGCATACCTACAGGA
>CAZKQC010000124.1:0-3739 GCA_964554825.1 uncultured Planctomycetales bacterium | reverse complement strand
CCCTTAAACTCTGCGGCGTTGAACTCAAGCCACGAAGGCACAGTCCTGTCCTTAGTCATCTCCATATTCTCTTTCATCTTCTTCGCTGCCTTCTCGGTAGGCTTTACCGCGATAAGGTCATCCTTATCTACCAGGTAAGAGGGAATATTCACGCGCTTGGAATTCACGGAAATAAAATTATGCCGCACCAGCTGCCTCGCCTGCGCCCTGGAACTGGCCAGGCCGAGCCTGAATACAACATTATCCAGCCTTCTCTCTAAATACTGCAAAAGTACTTTACCGGTTACGCCTTTGGTCTTGGAGGCCATTTTGAAATATTTACGGAATTGTCTTTCCAGCACGCCGTAGATCCTCTTAACCTTCTGCTTTTCCCTCAACTGCAGTCCGTAGTTGGAAAGTTTTGCCTTCCTGGCTGAACCATGCTGGCCCGGGGCATAACTTCTCTTGGTGATGGAGCACTTCTGCGTAGTGCATTTTGTCCCCTTCAAAAACAACTTTTCTCCTTCACGCCGGCATAATCTGCAAACAGCGTCTGTATATCGGGCCATGTACTATACTCTCCTTTTCTTTTTCGGACGGCAACCGTTATGCGGTATGGGGGTTACGTCTCTTATCGAGGTTATGACCAGCCCTGCGGCCTGCAGCGCCCTGATTGCAGACTCCCTGCCAAAACCAGGGCCCTTCACATAGACCTCAACTTCTTTAACCCCTATCTCTTTTGCCTTTCTGGCTGCATCCGTCGCTGCCACCTGAGCGGCGAAGGGCGTAGATTTCTTTGAACCGCCGTAACCGACAATACCCGGCGCTGACCAGACCAGGGCGTTACCCTGCTTATCGGTGATAGTAATGATAGTATTGTTAAAACTCGCCTGTATGTGCGCTATCCCGGAAGTAATGCCTTTTGCGATCTTCTTCTTTTTTAACTTCTCTTTAGTGGGCATTAAACTTATCCCTCCTCTTATTTAGCCGCCGGCTTTTTTGTATCTTCGGCTTTCTTGATTACCGCCATACCGCCTCTACGCGGCCCTTTTCTGGTCCTGGAATTAGTGCGCGTACGTTGGCCCCTGACCGGAAGCCCTTTTTTATGGCGCGAACCGCGATAGCAACCGATATCCATCAATCTCTTGATATTCTGAGAGATATCCCTGCGCAGATCACCCTCTATTTTGTAACCGCCTTTTTGCACGACGTTAGTAATGCGGGAAACCTCTTCTTCGGTCAGATCCTTGGCGCGCTTATCAGGATCGATCCCCACCTCTTTGAGCATCTTGTTGGAAGTAAACCTCCCTACCCCGTAGAGATAGGTAAGAGCGATCTCTATCCTTTTTTCCTTAGGTATATCTACGCCTATAATTCTGGGCACAACAGACCTCCTTAATGAGTCCCGCCTCGTGCATTCTTGCATAATGCAAGAATGCGGCGGGACGAATTAACCCCGCAGCTAGCGAGAAAATTTTGGAGCGTAGCGACACAAATTTTTGAGCGTTTAGCTGTCGGGGTCATAATTTTCATTATCCCTGGCGCTGCTTATGCTTAGGGTTAATACATAATACGCGGACTACCCCGCGCCTTTTAACAATCTTACACCTGTCACAAATTTTTCTTACTGACGCTTTTACTTTCAACTTGTCTCCTTGCCTATCCTTTACGGGTTACCTTTAAGGTTACCCGTAAAGGATGAGTTCAGCCAATGGCTTATGTCGCGCTTCGCGCTCCATAAACCATGGCTTCACTCATTTAACCCTAAATGTTATCCTGCCACGGTTCAAATCATACGGGGAGAGCTCCAACTTCACCTTGTCTCCCGGTAATATCCTGATAAAATTCATGCGCATCTTCCCTGATACATGCGCGAGCACGACATGCCCGTTCTCCAGCTCTACCCGAAACATAGCATTAGGCAGCGTCTCGATTACTTTACCTTCGGTTTCGATAAGCTCTTCTTTAGGCATTTGTCAGTATCTGCGGTCCTCTCTGCGTAATCGCTACCGTATGTTCGAAATGCGCCGAGGCAAGCCCGTCTTTGGTAACCGCTGTCCAGCCGTTATCAAGTATGTTCGACTCCCAGCCGCCCATATTCACCATCGGCTCAATTGCCAGGACCATCCCGCTGTGCAATAGCGGCCCCTGCCCCGGCCTGCCGAAATTAGGAACTTCCGGCTCCTCATGCAGAGCCAGGCCTATACCGTGCCCTACAAATTCCCTGACTACCGAAAAACCGTGCCTCTCCACATAGCTCTGAATAGCGTAAGAGATATCGGAAAGGTGATTCTGCGGCCGCGCCTGCCTTATGCCTTCAGAGAGCGCCTTCCTGGTCACCTCGATTAACTTTTTTACGCTCGGGTTGACCTTTCCTACTGCCACAGTAATAGCCAAATCTGAGAAATAGCCCTGATAATTAACCCCCAGGTCCAGGCTTACGATATCGCCTTCCTGAAGCTTCCTGCCTGCGGGTATGCCATGCACAATCTCTTCGTTAACCGAAGTACAGATACTGCAAGGATAACCTTTATATCCTTTAAAGGCCGGAAGAGCGCCTTCTTTACGCACCAGCCCTTCTGCCAGTATGTCAAATTCTAGCGTTGAAATTCCTACCTTTACCTGTTCTCTTAATTTACGCATCACCCCTGCCAGGATTTTGGCTGACGCCTTCATCATGACAAGGTCTTTTTCAGACTTTAAAGGAATCATGGTAAGCTTTTGCCATGCGGATAATCTGGTCCAAGACTATCCCTGCCTCACCGTCTGCGTTAAGGCGATGCAGTTTATTGCGAGCCTCATAATATGCTACAAGAGGCGAGCTTTCCTTCTGGTATACCAGAAGGCGCTTCTTAATCGTTTCTTCCTTATCGTCGCTTCTCTGGTAAAGGCTGCCGCCGCAATTATCACAGATCATATCTTTCTTAGGCGGCATATTCGTCGAGTGAAAATTAGCGCCACATCTGCGGCAGACTAATCTGCCGCTTAGCCTCTGGACAATCACCGGCTCGCTGGTATCCAGATATACGGCGAAATCTATGTCGAGCTTTTTCTCTCCAAGCGTCTCATCAAGCGCCTGGGCCTGGGCCAAGGTGCGCGGATAACCGTCTAAAATAAAACCTCCCCCGGCGTCAGGCTGATTAATCCTCTCTACGAGCATGCGTGTAACCAGCTCATCCGGGACAAGGGCGCCCTTATTCATAAAATCCTTCGCCTGCCTGCCCAACTCCGTGCCCTCGGAAACATTCTTACGCAATATATCGCCGGTAGAGACATGCGCAAGGCCAAGTTCCTTGGCCAAAGTCTTTGCCTGAGTTCCTTTTCCTGCTCCCGGAGGCCCTAATAGTATAATCCTCAAAAACTGCTCCTTATCTTCTTCCTTTAATATGCCCGCCCTTGATAAAACCCTCGTAATGATGCATCAAGAGATGAGACTCAATCTGTTTTATGGTATCCAGCATCACGCCCACTATAATCAGGATACCCGTACCTCCAAAGAATGACGCTACCAGGTAGGGAATCTTAAGCCAGGCCATAATCAGATCCGGGAATATGGCTATGAAGGCGATGAAGAGCGCCCCGGCCAAAGTAACCCTGGTCATTACAAAATCCAGAAATTCAACCGTAGAACTGCCCGGCCGTATCCCCGGTATAAAACCTCCGTATTTCTTCATATTCTCCGCCAGGTCAACGGGATTAAAAACAATAGCGGTGTAGAAATAACAGAAGAATATTATTAAAAGGGCATATACCGTAGAGT
>CAZKQC010000123.1:0-3744 GCA_964554825.1 uncultured Planctomycetales bacterium | reverse complement strand
TTATGGAAGTGGCCAGGGCTGCCAGGAGAGCCGCTATTCCTGTGCGCGTAGGCCTGAATTCCGGTTCGCTGCCAAAAAACAACTCCGGGGAGAGTACCCCTTTAATAATGTGTAGGGCAGCACTGGATTATATCCGGATCCTGGAAAAGGCAGGGCTTTATGATATCGTAGTCTCCCTGAAGGCATCTAACATAGCTGATACCTTGGATGCATATAGAAAATTATCCAAACTTTGCGACTATCCGATGCATCTGGGGCTTACTGCTACGGGCCTGTGCCTTGAAGGCGCGGTCAAGTCGAGCATTACAATTGGGACTTTGCTATTAGAGGGGATTGGTGATACAATAAGAGTATCGCTTACAGCCACTCCTCAAGAAGAGGTCAGGGTAGCCAGGTCTATACTGGAGGCCCTGGGATTGCGCAATTTCGGGTACCAGATAATTAGTTGCCCTACCTGCGGACGCTGCGAAGTAAATCTGATAAAAATAGTGCAGGAGCTGGGAGCCAAGATAACTGCTGCCGGAGGAGGAGTAAATAAGTTTCCACTTAAGGTAGCGGTGATGGGCTGTCTGGTTAATGGGCCGGGAGAGGCCAGGGAAGCGGATATAGGCGTTGCTTTCGGTAAAAAAGAAGGCCTTTTATTCAAGAACGGCAAATCCGTAAAGAAGGTTTCTTTTAAGGAGTGCGCCTCGGTTCTCTTAGCTGAAATAAAAAAGAAACGCTAAAAGGAAGAAATGCTTTGGAGTAAGGCCTTTATACCTACATTAAGAGAAGCGCCCCAGGAGGCTGAATCCGTAAGCCATCAGCTGATGCTGCGCGCAGGGCTTATCCGCATGCTCATGGCCGGGGTATATTCATACCTGCCCCTGGGCCTGAAGGTATTGGAGAATGTAGAAAATATCATTCGGCAAGAGATGAATGCAGCAGGCGCCAATGAACTGCTTTTACCGGCGCTGCAGCCAAGAGAGCTATGGCTTAAGAGCGGCCGCGATAAGGTAATGGCTGAGGTGATGATCAGGTTTGTAGACAGGCGCGGCAGGAATGTGTGCCTGGGCCCCACGCACGAGGAGGTTATCACTGACCTGGTCAAGAATAACATTTCTTCTTACAGGCAGCTGCCCCTTATCCTTTATCAGATACAGACAAAGTTCCGTGATGAAATCAGGCCGCGTTTCGGTGTAGTGCGGGCCTGCGAATTCATTATGAAAGATGCCTACAGTTTTGACCAGGATGATAACGGCCTTGATAAAAATTACCAACTGATGCATGCAGCCTATAAAAACATATTTAAGAGGTGCGGCCTGGATTTCTTAAGCATAAAGGCTGACCCCGGGGTAATGGGCGGGGATGTTTCGCATGAGTTTATGGTCCCTGCGGCCAGTGGCGAAGATGTGGTGCTGCGCTGCCCTGAATGCGCTGAGGCTTTCACCTTTAGCGAAGAAGAGAAGAGCTGCCATAAGTGCAAGGCGAGGCTGGAGAAGATAAACTGCATCGAGATAGGGCATATCTTTAAGTTAGGGGCCAAATACAGCGCTGTCTTAGAGGCGAATTTTCTTGATGCGCAGGGAAAGCTCAAGCCTGTGATTATGGGTTGTTACGGGATAGGGGTTTCTCGGCTCGTTGCCGCAGTTATAGAGCAGAATAATGACGCAAACGGGATTATCTGGCCTAAGGAGATAAGCCCTTTTAAGGTGTTAGTGCTCCCCCTGGATACAGCGGATAAGAAAATTACGCAGGAGGCAGGGCACATCTATAACGAGCTTAATGCTCAAGGGGTAGCTACGCTGCTGGATGACCGCGATGAGCGTCCGGGAGTCAAGTTTAAGGATGCAGACCTATTAGGTATTCCCATGCAGGTAGTGCTGGGCAAGGAATTCCTCAAGAGCAACAACCTGGAACTTAAGGTGCGCAGCTCCGGAGAGAAAATTACGAAAAGCAGGCCAGAGGCCCTGCAAGAGATAAAGAGATTCTTCAATGGATAGATACGAAATTACCGGGGAACTAAGCAGGATTATCTCGGAGTATTTAGAGGCAAGAGGCCTTGAGTTGATCGAGCTCGTATATCGCAGGGAAGGAAGGGAACAGGTGCTTCGCGTGCTTACGGACAGGCCGCAGGGCGGCATAAGCCTGGGTGAATGCGCCCAGCTCAATAGAGAGCTTGGCCTACTCCTGGATGAAAAGGCCCTGTTAGAGGAGCGCTATCTTTTAGAGGTATCCTCCCCGGGCCTGGACAGGCCGCTGCATAGCAGAAACGACTTTTTACGCTGCAAGAATAAAACAATAAAATTATTTTTAAGAGAACCGGTTGAGGGTAAGATTGAGTGGGATGGCCGGATTACGCAGGTGGATGAGGAGGCAGTGCATATCGAAACCAGGGATAAGCCATTGGCCATTCCTTTATCTTCTATTAACAAGGCAAAACAGATAATCGAAGGTATTTAAGATCGGAGATCGTGATGAGTCAGGAATTATTAGCTATACTTGATCAGATGGAGAGAGAAAAGGGTATCAAGAAAGATATCCTTATTGAAGCAGTAGAGACCGCGCTGCTTTCTGCCGCGCGCAAGGTCATAGATGTCAAGCCGGAAGAGGAGCTCAAGGTTTCTCTTGACCGTTTAAGCGGAAAGATCCGCGTCTACAAGAACGACAAGGAGGTAGAGTCCTTGGATTTCGGCCGCATTGCCGCCTCTACTGCCAGGCAGGTGATCATTCAGAAGATACGCGAGGCAGAGAAAGATGTAGTATTTGGCGAGTTCCAGAGCAGGGTAGGCGAGATCTGCTCCGGCACTGTATACCGTTTTGATAAGGGCAATATTATCATTGACCTTCTGGGTAAGGCTGAGGGGGTATTGCTTAAGCGCGAACAGTCGCCTAAAGAGGATTTTAAGCAGGGTCAGCGTATCAGGGCATATATCGCTGACGTGAAGAAGGATACCAAGGGCGCGCAGATTATCCTTTCGCGCACGCATCCTAATCTGGTAAAAAAACTCTTCGAGCTGGAGGTGCCTGAGATCTACGAAGGGATTGTCGAGGTCAAGGGAATCGCACGCGAGGCAGGGGAACGTACCAAGATCGCGGTATGCTCTAAGAATGACAAAGTGGATTCCGTAGGCGCATGCGTGGGTATGCGCGGTAACCGCGTGCGCAACATAGTCAATGAAATGAACGGGGAGAAGATTGACATCGTGCGTTACAGCGAGGATATCCGCGAATATATAAAGGCTGCTCTTTCTCCGGCAAAGATTTCGGAGATAAAGCTGGATAAGGAAAAACTAAAAGCCGAGGTAGTTGTGGATGACGATCAGCTCTCTTTGGCTATCGGCAAGCACGGCCAGAATGTGCGCCTGGCGTCTCGGCTTGTCGGCTGGGAGCTTGATATACGCACCAAGGCCCCGGTGGCGCAAGAGGCTAAAAAGGAGGAAGTTGCCAAGGAAGAGGCTGTTAAGGAGGAGGCGGGAGTCCGGGAGGAAACAGCAGCAGCCTCATTAGAGGATTTGGCCGGCGTAGGAGAGAAGACTTTAGCTAACTTGAAGAAAGCAGGTTTTAAAACAATAGATGATATCCTGCAGGCTTCTGCTGAAGACTTGACCAAGGTGGATGGTATCGGAGAAAAGAAAGCCGCCAAGATTCTTCAGGAAGCCAAGAAGACTAAGACTAAATAAAATATGACTAAAACAAAGAAAGAGAAAACCCCGATTAAAAAAAGCGCAGCCCCCAAAAAGAAAGCAGCAGCTAAGCCGGCTC
>CAZKQC010000122.1:0-3768 GCA_964554825.1 uncultured Planctomycetales bacterium | reverse complement strand
AGAATCCTATCATGCCTAAGTCCTGGAAGAACTTGGTGAAGAAGCGCGAATATAATAAATGCAGTATCGCATGCTCAATACCGCCTATATACTGGTCAACCGGCATCCAGTATGCAGCCTCTTCCTTATCAAAGGGGGCGCTGTCATATCCCGGAGAACAAAACTTTAAGAAATACCAGGAGGAGTCAAAGAATGTAGCCATGGTATCTGTTTCGCGCTGGGCAGGGGTATTACATTTAGGGCAGCGCACATTTACGAATTCTTTAACTTTACCTAAGGGGCTTCCGCCCTCTCCGGTAAAAGGCGCGTCTTTGGGTAATTCCACAGGTAGGTCTTCATAGGGCACGGGGATAATCCCGCATTTAGGGCAATAGATCATGGGGATAGGCGTGCCCCAATAACGCTGCCTGGAGATCAGCCAGTCACGCAAGCGCCAGTGGGTCTGGATCTTAGCCATACCTTCTTTCTCCATCCATTGGGCTATTTTTATCTTAGCCTCTTCATTAGGCAGTCCGTCAAATTGGGCGGAGTTAACCTGAATACCCTCTCCTTCATAAGCCTCAATCATCTCTTCTGGTGACTGGACGACTTGAAGGCTTGACGACTTGATGACTATCTTCATCGGCAGGTTATGCTCTTTAGCAAAAAGAAAATCCCTCTGGTCATGCGTAGGCACAGCCATAATCGCGCCTGTGCCGTATTCCATCAACACATAATCTGCCACCCAAACCGGCACTTCCTCATTGTTAACGGGATTAATGACAAGGCCGCCGGTAAATTTGCCTTCTTTCTTAACATCAGAGGCAGTGCGCACCACATTGCTTTCTTTGCTTACCTTGGCAATGAACTTCAACACTTCCTTTTCTCCAGGCTTACCCTTAATAATCTCTTTCACCAGAGGGTGCTCAGGGGCCAGGACTATGTAGGTTGCGCCAAAGATAGTATCTGCGCGGGTAGTAAAAACAGGGATAACCTTATCGCTTCCTTTGAGACGGAAATATATCTCAGTGCCCTCACTCTTTCCTATCCAGTTAGACTGCATGGAAACGACCCTCTGCGGCCAGTCCTTGAGCTGTCCCAGGTCATCCAGGAGACGCTCTTTATATGCGGTGATTTTTAAAAACCACTGTTCAAGGTCCTTCTGCTCTACTTTCGAATGACACCTCCAGCAGCCGCCTTCAACAACCTCTTCATTAGCCAGGGTGGTCTCGCAACTCGGGCACCAGTTCACCGAGGAGGCTTTTTTATAGGCCAGGCCTTGCTCAAACATCTTTAAAAAGATCCACTGGTTCCATTTATAATAACTGCTATCACAAGTAGAAACTTCTCTCTCCCAGTCATACGAGAAACCCATCTTCTTAAGCTCTACCCTCATCCAATCAATACACTTACGCGTCCAGAGATCGGGTCTGGTTTTATTCTTTATAGCCGCGTTCTCCGCAGGCTGGCCAAAGGCATCAAACCCCATCGGGTGCAGGACATTAAATCCCTGCATAATCCGAAAACGCGCCGCCACATCTGCTATAGTATAATTACGCACGTGGCCCATATGGATCTTGCCTGAGGGATAAGGAAACATCTCCAGAAGATAGTATTTTTTCTTCTGGTGGCTGGAGCGGACAGAGAAAACCTTATCTTTCTCCCACTTCTGCTGCCATTTCTCTTCTATCTCTTTAAAGGGATAAGGCATCTCTTAATCCTGTCTTAACTTTCTTACTACCTTCAGGTTCATTGCATCATCCTGCTCTGTTTTCTTGGGAGTCTCGAGGATAAGAGGCATGTCTCTTAACTTAGGATGATTTACGATCCTTTTCATACCCTCCAGGCCAATACTGCCTTTACCGATATGGTCATGACGGTCCTGATGGGAACCAAGCGCTCCCTTGGCATCGTTTAAGTGGATGAGCTTAATCAAATCTATGCCCACCATATTATCTATCTCAGCCAAAAGATTCTCGAGGCCTGCCTTGGTCGCTATATCATAACCGGCCAGATACGCATGCGCAGTATCGAGGCAAAGCCCTACCCGCCCTTTATCCTCGATGCCCTTAATAATCTCTTTATGGTGGCTGAATTTATAGCCGAGCCACGAGCCTGATCCGGAGGTATTCTCCAGCAATATGCCTACCCTGGAATTCCTGGTCTTCTTTAAAATCTGATTGAGCGCTTCAATCAATCTTTTTATCCCTGCCTCTTCGGAGGTCTCTTTATGACTGCCCATATGCGTAACAATATAATCCGCGCCCAATGCCTGCGCCTCCAGGATATCCTCTATATACGCCTCTATGGACCCGGCATAGAGCCTGGGGTTAGGAGAAGCCAGGTTGATTAAATAAGAGATGTGGATAAAGACAGGCCTGATCTTTAGTTTTTCCTGCCTACGGTTAAACTCCTCTATCTCTTTAGGTTCTATGAATTTATCGCGCCACCTCTGGGGGTTACGCGCAAAAATCTGCATGGTGTTACAACCCAGCCTGTGGGCTTCCTCAAGGGCCTGATAGGCATTCTCAGTCCCGGAAATATGAACTCCTAATATCATATTTTCTTAATCTAGTTGCAGAAAAACTGCTTTTTAATCACAATTTACGCCTATTATACACCCTAAAATGAGACGGTCAAGATTATAGTATCTCACCTTACTTTACCTTATTGGGGTCAACGATATAAATCCACCAATTATTAGAGATACCGCTAGTTTCTCCTGCTGCGCGGGGAATATGCTTTAACCACCAGAGATGGTGTGTGCGCATGTTACCGTCTCCCCATTCCTGACAATTCATCTCCTTCCGTGCGCCTGTTAAAAAAGGAAACTTATACCAATCATCACAGCCGCTCATTACATAACGCTTATTACCCCAGTCGTAATCCTTTTCGCTATTAGGGGCAAAATGGACATTGCCGCAATTTGCCTCCCCGGGGGCAACAGCATCAAAAAGACTAAAAGCCTCCCAGAGGTCATTCTTGCCAAATTTATCTCTAAAAACGTACTTCATAATTGATTCTGTCCGATGCCCAAGGTCCTCCAGCATGCAACCCACGTCCCTTTCGTAATTAAAACCCATAATTATAAAACGCCTGGGGCAATTCTGCGTATCCCTAACCGGATCTGAGTTACAATAAAAGGCGTCCTTGCCTGCCATGGTAGATTCCCAAAAACCAGCATAAGGGAAGGCAAAAAGCCAAACCTCATCAATAAGCCCCTTCTCCACTTTCTGCATTATCTTGAACTTCTCAATAATAGCATTGTAATCAACTTCCTCTGGCTTATGAAAACCGGAGCGCTCCCGCCAACAGCTCACAAAACTTTCGTCATCATAGGTAAAACCGTCTCCAAGAACCGGGTAAGCGTCGACCTCTATCTTTTCAGTAATCTCATACTGAACAAATCCGCCACTGGCCTCGCTGATATCTGCGATGTATTGCTTAATAAGCTCTTCTGGCTCATACCAACCAAAGAGCTGTGTTAACTTTTTATATCCTGCACCTTCAATGATGGGGTTATATATAACCGCCAAAACCTTTGGTTTCATGTTTTGGGTTTGCATTTCGGCATTAACTAACCCAGAGGTAGATACTAAAGTCAAAGAAATAAACAAAATTATAGTAATGCGTCTCATAGAAATATACAGGGCGTCGCTTATGAGCGGAAAGCCAATTGTTTGCGGCCCCTCATCAACAACGCCCTGGTAAAAATGGTGGAGCTGAGGAGGATCGAACTCCTGACCCCTTGCATGCCATGCAAGTGCTCTCCCAGCTGAGCTACAGCCC
>CAZKQC010000121.1:0-3838 GCA_964554825.1 uncultured Planctomycetales bacterium | reverse complement strand
GAGATACCCCTTCGATAATGCGTTTAGCAGAAAGGTCTATTTCTTTCTGCAGCATCTCGCCATAGATTTTTTCATATTCCAGCCCTTTTTCTACTATTTCGACCATCCCGTTAATCTGGTATCCGGAAAGCGAATCTGTGTCCATAAAAGAGAGCGAGGCTCTGGGATTTACCTTTAAATTACCCCAAGTGTTGCCTATCGTATAATCAACCAGGTAGATAGAATTAGCCTGCAGTTTGAGTATAAACTTAGGAGCGACATTCGGCCGGCCCGCCAGATCGCAGGTAGCAACGCTGATAAACTCCCTATCTTTTAAAAGTTCGGCTATCTTTTTGTTAAGCATAATTTAAAGGCTTCTTACATTAACCCGGGTAAATTAAATCCCGTGATATCCTTCATCTTCCCCGCGGCTATATCCTGCGCGCGTTTAATAGCCCTATTATACGCATCCGTACTTGCCTTTTCAAGGCTGGACTTATCCATCCCAGCCAGATCGCCCTGGATACGAAACTCTTTTACCGCCTGCGAACCGTTCATGGAAATCTTCACCAGCCCGTCGGAACTAGAGACCTCAAAATTAGTATTGTCCAGCTCCCGCTTCATCTCCTGCATCTTCTTCTGCATCTGAAGCAACCCCTTCATCTTGTCAAACATAACGCTTCCTTTCTCTTGAATCTAAAACCCCAGGGCCTCGCCCGTTAAGATCACTTTTAACCTTTCCTGATTAACCTCTGACTCAATAATCAAAGTCTGACAACACATCCTTTTATATTCCGGAGAAAAACAGACGCTTTCGCGGCAGATACCGTCCTGGAAACAAGGGGTCTGCCAGTTAAGCCTTTTGCAATTAAGGGGGGTAACGTAATCCCTGGCCCTCTTCAGGGCCTGGCCTATGTCGGGGGTAATCTTATTCATCCCACAGACCACTATGACATTCCTGGCAGAAGATATGCCGCTGGTGCGATTGCCGTAGGCGCTAAAAAAAACCAGTTCTCCCTTTTCCGAGATAGCATTTGCGCTGGCCAGATAATAATCCGCTACCGCTCCTGCCATCCTCAACCGCAGATTCTCTTCGCGGCTTATCCCCGGTTTGTATTGGTTAAAGACCCTGCTGCCGCGCAGCTCAAGGAGCCTAACCACCCCCAGCTGATCCAGGGTCAGGGAGCCGCAAAGGCCCACGCTAGCCTCAACAGGTATAATCTCCAGGATTTTAGCTGCTGCGCTGGCCCTGTCAGCGCAATATAATCCGCGGATATTCCTTTTCTCTAAACACGCAATCAGGCCTTCTACCCTGGTATCCATCATTGCCTCTTTCTTAGTTCATTAACCAATAACTGCCGCATCTTTTTTAACTGAGGGCTTATAAATACGGGGTATCTGAAACCGGGGTCAACCTTAAACAGCTGCGCAGGAAACCGGCAAAGGTTATGTTTTAACCCCGAACGTATCTTATATATGGGGGGCGGTTTATAAACTACCCTGCCCTTCTTAACAACATTTATTAACAACGGCCTGCCTATTATATTCTCTTTTTCCAGGCCCAGGATATCTCTTACAAACCTTCCCTTTTTATCCTCTACTCTAAATATCTGCTTCCTGCCCGGATAAGTAACCTTGCCCTGGCTTAGTTTCATAGTGGGCAGAAAGTTTCCCTCTTCGTCAGTAACCTCCGCGATCTTATAAATTACATCCAAACAAGGCGCATCGATGCTGGTACCCATATTAGTCCCTACTCCGAAGCTATCGACAGCTGCGCCTGCATCCAGAAGCCTCGCAATCCTGAACTCATCGAGGTTGCCGCTGGCAAAAATCTTGACGTATCCAAGCCCTGCCTTATCCAGCAATCTCCTGGCTAATTTAGACAAGGCAACAATATCTCCGCTATCAAGCCTTATCCCCTGCAGGCGGTATCCTTTCTTTTTAAGATAGAGGCCGATAGTGACTGCATTTTCAATCCCCGGTCTTACGGCATAGGTATCTACCAAAAGAGTAGTCCTGCCGGGAAAAGTATCGGCATAGGCCAGGAAGCTATCCAATTCACTCTTAAACGACATAATAAAGGAATGCGCCATAGTCCCCACGATGGGGATGCGGTATAATCTTCCGGCCAGGACAGTAGCAGTACCGTCAAAGCCCCCGATATACGCAGAGCGTGCCACCTTAAGCCCTGCCTCAGAGCCATGAGTTCTCCTTAGAGAAAAATCAAAGACCCCTCTGTTTCCGGCTGCAACCGCCACGCGGGAGGCCTTACTGGCAATCATAGTCTGCAGGTTAATGGTATTTAAAAAGAAACTCTCGATAATCTGCGCCTGTATAATAGGGGCAGTCACGCGTATAAGCGGCTCATTGGCAAAAACAACTGTCCCTTCAGGCACTGCCCAGATATCGCCCCGGAACTTAAAGCGCGACAGATAGGCAAGAAACTCCCCGGAAAACATCTTTTTGCTCTTTAAATAAGCAAGGTCTGCAGGGTTAAATCTAAGCCCTCTTATATATCCCAGGATATCCTCCAGGCCGGCAGCTATCAGATAAGAGCGGGCCTTGGGCAATTCGCGCACAAACAGATCGAAGGTAGCCAGGCTATCCCTCTTATAGCGCAGATAGGCCTGGGACATCGTAAGTTCGTATAAATCTACTAACAGGGAAAGTTTATGCATCTTAGCGCGAGATCAACTCCTTGTACTGCCCGTGCGGGAAATAACTATCGGCAAAGCGGACTATTCCTTTCTTATCGATAATAATATAGAAAGGTATGCCTACAATTCCGTAAGAGCTGGTTACGGAGCCATTCTTATCTAAAAGCACCCTGTAGCCTAACTGGTAATCTTTGGCAAAACTATCTACCTTCTGCAAGGTCTCCGCGAAATTCACGGCCAATACCTCAAAGCCCTCATTCTTAAGCTCCTTATACATGCCGTTTAAATTCTTCAACTCCTTGCGGCAATAAGGGCACCAGGTGGTCCAGAATAATAGTATTACCGCTTCCTTATCCTGGTAGCTGCTCAAGCTTACGGAGTTACCTTTTATATCCTCCAAATTAAAATCCTGGGCGAGGTATTCTGTCTCAGCACTAGCCTGCCGGGAGCCGGAATAAACAGAAAACATCAATACCAAAATTAAAACCTTGCGGATTATACCCGGCACTAGAACCTCCTTACGGCAGTATAGATAAAATATACGCCCATCGCTATCAGGATTACGGCAGAGGAGCTTTTTATGCGCGCCATCCACCTGCCTAGTTTAGGAAGACTTATTAGAATAGAGCTGAAGGTCCCCACCAGAATAAAGATTAACCCTAAGCCATAGGAAAAACACAGGAGCATCGAGACGCCGTAGAGGATATTTTTCTTGGTTACTAAATAGGCTAGGATAGCGCCTAAAACCGGAGTCAGGCATGGCCCCACGACTAAACCTGAACTTAATCCCAAAACAAAACTTGAGAGATGATTTTGTTTTTTCAGGGCCGGCATCCTGATCAGATTCACCAGCGGTAATGCAAAAAGGTCCAGCATAGATAACCCGAAGAGGATGAACACCACGCCCACAACAATATAGGCAAGGGGATGCGCACTTACCATACCGAAGATCCGGCCGGTGAGCGAAGCAAACAATCCCAGGATAGAATAGGTAATAGCTATGCCGGTAACATAGGCCAGGCTTAAGGTAAAACCCCTGCGCCGGGATCCTGATGAGGTAATGCCGATAAAACCGGCGGTAATCGGTATAAGCGGATACACACAGGGGCTAAGGCTGGCCAGGACCCCTCCCAGAAAAACCCAGAGATAATCAAACGGGCTACCGGAGAGAGTCATTGATCCACCCTAGATAAGGTTTGTAT
>CAZKQC010000120.1:0-3896 GCA_964554825.1 uncultured Planctomycetales bacterium | reverse complement strand
TTAATAATACCCTGCGCTACCGCTCCAAGTACCGGAAGCATAAGTTAAAACTATCGTATAAGGTGTTGTCGTAGATTGGTTAGGTGTCTTGCCGCTTGCAGTACACCTAGTAGCTATGCCAGTAGTTCCGGTTATAGAGTATTGAAAATAATGTGTGGTGGTACAGGTTGTAGGAGTCTCTACTGCTAAATTACCAATTACAGTAGTATAAGCACCACCCTCCAGCCTATAAGCCTCCTGCGAACTGCGTATCTGACCCAGCAGGACCTTAGCCTCCGCAGTCCTGCCTTTTTCCACTACCCTGGCATATTGCGTAAACCCTAAGGTGCCCAGGATACCGATAATAATGATAACTACAATTAATTCGAGCAACGTAAAGCCTCTATTCATGTATAATCCCTCCCTTACTATCGGTTTAAGATTTAATAATATCCCGCGCTCCCGCTCCAAGCACCAGCAGCATAGGTTAAAGTTACCGTATATGGAGTTGTCGAAGAAAAGTTAGGTGACTTGCCGCTCGTAGTACACCTGGTCGCAGTCCCTGTGGATGCAGTGATAGAATACCGGAAATAATGTGTAGTAGTGCAACTAGTCGGAACTGATACATATAAGTCAGTGATTGTGCCGGTATACGCTGATGTTTCCAGGCGATAAGATTCCTCTGCCTTACGTATTTGTCCAAGGAGATCCTTAGCTTCTCCGCCCCTTGCCTTCTCTACGGCCCTGGTATACTGCACAAAACCCAATGAACCCAATACCCCGACAATGATAATAACCACTATCAACTCCAGCAAGGTAAAACCGCGCATCTAGACTCGGGCTCCTTTCTGAATTTTAACTGATTGTAATCTATAATATTATGATTATCAGTTTATGTCAATTATTTTTTTACCCACCGCTTATGGTGGCAATCTGGAATATAGGCAGGAACATGCCTACCACCATCACTCCGATAACCACTCCCAGGAAGATCAACATCATCGGTTCAAACATAGCGGTAAACCTGACCAAAAAAGTCTCGGTGTAATCCTGGTAAAACGCATTAATACGCTTAAACATCTGCGGCAGGTCTCCGACCTCTTCTCCTACAGCTACCATTTGTATAACCATCGGCTCAAAGAAATTACTCTTCTCCAGGGTCTGGCTTAAGGATTTTCCTTCCCTCACATCATCTTTAACTTTATGCAGGATCCCCGCCATTACCGCATTGTTCACGCTATGCTCGGTTATCTCCAGTGAGTAGAGGATCGGCACGCCGCTTTCGATCAGCGTAGACATCCCGGAAGAAAACCTTTCTACGGTAAGAGCGCGATAAAATTCTCCGAAAACAGGCAGGCCAAACTGGAGGCGTTCAAAAACCAACCTCCCCTCTTTTGTCCTGGTATACGCCCTGATCAGAAAAACGGCTGCAATAAATAACACCGTTAATAGGAAAAAGTATCTTTTTATAAAGTCACTCACCGTTAACAACATCAGGGTAAGCGCGGGCAACTCTATGTTAAACCCCTTAAATAACTCTGCGAAGGTAGGCACTATTTTAATGGTCAAGAACAAAAGTGCCCCCATCGCGGCAACAAAAAGTATTATAGGATAAATCAGCGCGGAGATAAGTTTACTCCTGAAGGCGGCGTCCCTTTCAAGATAACTGGCCAGGCGGTTTAATACACTAGCCAGGTTTCCACTTGCCTCTCCGGTCTCCACTAGATTAATCCATAGTTCAGAAAAAACCTTAGGGTGCTTGCCTAATGCCTCATGAAAACTCAAGCCCGATTCCATGCTTTTCATGAGGTCCCTGATTAAAAAGTGTAGCTTACGGCTCGCCACCTGCAGCGATATCGTATCCAGGCTCTTTAAGATAGTTACCGCCGCGCCCAACAATGTTGCCAGCTGCCTGCAGAATACCACTAAATCTTCGTTCCTGATACTATTGTGCTTGAATCTAAGCCTTGTGGCGGGAGACCGCTCCAGCTTAAATGCCCCGCCTTCTTCCTGGGTCTCGCGTGCGACATTAAGGATTATCAGCTTTCTTGTCTGGAGACGGGCAATTAAATCGTCCTGGGAAACTGCTTCCTCCACCCCAGCAACTTTCTTTCCGGCGCTATCCCTGGCAGTATAAAAAAATTTAGGCATTACTCTATCCCTATCGTCATGGAAAGGGCTTCTTCCAGAGAAGTAACCCCCTCTTCGACTTTTTTCAAACCTGACTCATATAAAGTCTGCATGCCTGATTCCCTGGCCGTTTCCCTTATTTTCTGAAACGAAACCCTCTGGCCTATCAAGCTCCTTATATTCTCGTTCACTACCAGAACTTCGGAGATGCAGGTCCTTCCGCGATAACCGATCTGATTACATTTAGCACAACCCTTTGGTTTATAGATCAGGTCTGATTTTAATTTGAAGTTTTTTTTCTGTTCCAGACTGACCTCGTACGCCTCTTTGCATTCCGGACAAAGTTTCCTGAACAAGCGTTGTCCTACAATCGCAACCATCGAAGGAGCAACCATATAAGGCTCAACACCTATGTCTATAAGGCGATTTATGGCGGAAGAGGCATCATTGGTATGCAAGGTACTCAAAACCAGATGCCCGGTTAAGGCGGAACGTATGCAAATCTGCGCGGTCTCCAGGTCTCTTACCTCGCCTACCAGCATTATGTCCGGGTCCTGCCGTAGAAAACTACGTAATGCAGAGGCAAAGGTAAGCCCTATCTCTGGTTTTACCTGCACCTGGCTTATGCCGTCTAATTTATATTCAACAGGGTCTTCGATAGTAATAATATTCTTCGTAGGCCCCTTTATTTCATTTAATATGGCATAGAGAGTAGTAGTCTTACCGCTACCGGTCGGGCCTGTTAAAAGCACGAGGCCGTAAGGAGAGATTATGGCCCGGCGCATCTGCTCAAGCTGTTTCGTATCAAAGCCCAGCTGGCCGATATCCAATACTACTACGCTCCTGTCCAGTATTCTCATAACTACTTTCTCTCCGTAGATAGTAGGGATAGTAGATATTCTCAGGTCTATGGGGCGGTCCTCCATCCTTACTAAGAAGGCCCCGTCTTGAGGAAGGCGTTTTTCAGCAATATCCAATTTACTTAATATCTTGATGCGGGAAATAATGGGCAGGTGCAGATGCTTCGCAGGCGGCGGTATCTCATAGAGCTTTCCGTCAATACGATAACGCAGGGATATCCTGTCTTTGTACGGCTCTATATGAATATCTGAGGCATGTTCATCTATGGCCTGACGGATAATCAGGTCTACTAATTTTACCACAGGCGCTTCTTCTGCCCGGGCAATAAGTTTATCCAGGCTCAATTCTTCGTCATTGATCTCTATTCCTTCAAAAACAGCCTCATCTGAAATAATATCATACGAGGCCTCTACTGCTTCTTCAAATATCTTGGACTTGCCGTAGAATTTCTCAATGGCCTTGCCGATATCCGATTTTGTGGCGATTACCGGATTGATATCGCAGCCGGTGAGTTTCCTTAAATTATCGATAAGTATGAGGTCCAGGGGATCGAACATCGCCACGGTAAGCGAGCCCAGGGTGTGCGATAACGGCAGAACGGTATTCTTAGCCGCAAAGTCTTTAGGTATAAAACCGGCCAGATTCTGATCCATGGCCGGCTTTAACTCGCTGCCTTGAGAGAAATAGGGGATATTAAGCTGCTTACCCAGGGCAGCCACAGCCTGCTCTTCCTTTAGAATCCCCAGCCTTACCAGTATCTCGCCCAAACGGCCGCCCTCCTGCCTCTGGACCCTGATTGCCTGTTCCAGTTGGACCTGGGTGATAAGGCCTTCCTTAACCAGAAGTTCTCCTAGCCTGAGGTATTTTTCTTTGGGAAACATAGGGATTACTTATTCGAAATTATGCCTCTATAGACACTATAGAGG
>CAZKQC010000119.1:0-3925 GCA_964554825.1 uncultured Planctomycetales bacterium | reverse complement strand
CATTGAAGGTACGGCAGTGGATATAGACACCGATGGCGGTCTGCTGGTGAGGGGGGATTCCGGACTGACGCAGAAGGTTATGGCCGGAGATGTAGTGCACTGCCGTTAATTGTAAACTTATTGAAGCAAATTAGTTGACATTTACCCGCGTTATTTTATAATAAGCTTTATGCAGATAATAAAATATTGCGGGTTTATTTTTTTAGGCATGTTTTGCTGGGTGCAGCTTGCCTTTTGCCAGGATCAGTCTCTGGATTTAGACAGGATCGTGGTCACAAAATCCAGGATCCATCTTCTTGAGTCATATTCTTTGGACGAGTCCTCCCTGGAAGACCTTCCTTTTGATTCAGTAGTAGAATCATTAAGTATATTGCCTCTAGACTTACAGAGTCGTTCTCCCAAGGATGGGATCCAGTCGGATTTCTCCCTGCGCGGGTCAAACTTTCAGGGGGTCCTGGTTCTCTTAAACGGCCAACGCATTAATGACCCCCAGACCGGTCACCATAATTCCGACCTCCCTTTGACCAAAGAGGATATCCGCAAGATAGAAGTTATGCCGGGCGTTAGCTCTTCGGTATTCGGCCCGGATGCTATCGGTGGGGCGATCAACTTCCTGGTAAAGAAGCCTGATGAGGATAAGCGGGTGCTTGAATTTAGCGGTGGGCAGTACAAGACATTCTCCGGCCTATTCAGCATCACCGAAAAAACCGAGAAACTGGGGGCCCGCTTATCCGTGGAAAACCAAGAGAGCGACGGTTTTTATACAGATACAGATTTTAAGAAATTTACCTCGAGTTTCGACGCCATCGTTGATATCCCGGGAGGAGGAGAATATGAGGTTGGATTCGGCTACCAGGAAAAGGAATTTGGCGCATATGATTTTTATACTCCGGCCATGGGCTATCTTTCTAAAGAGTGGACAAAGACTTTCTTACTGAACACCGGGATAAAGCTCGAGAAATGGGGATTCTTGATCAAGCCGAATTTCCTCTGGCGCCGCCACTTTGATAAGTTCGCGCTGGATAAAACACAGATACGCAGCCGTTACCTTAATCACCACCGGACCAATATATACACTCCCAATGTTTACCTGCAGAGGCAAGTTGTTCCCCTGGGCAATGTAGGCATGGGTTGGGAATATGGAGAAGAGAATATCAACTCCACGAACCTGGGTAAGCACAGAAGGGAACACAAGAGCATATTTCTGGATGATGCCTGCGATATAACTGAAAGATTGTCTTCGGGCCTGTCTTTTCGCTGGGATGATTTCAGCAGTTTCGGCAATAATTACACCGGCTCAGGCAGCCTGCGCTATAAAATAACGGATAACCACTCCTTGCGCCTGGCTGTTTCCCGAAGCATACGTATTCCTTCCTTTACCGAACTTTATTATAATGATCCCACGACGCTGGGTAATACCGACTTATCCGCGGAAAAATCTCGTAGTTACGAAGCCGGCTATGATTATAAAAGAGAAGGATTATCCTGCGGCCTGACTTTTTTTGTAAGGCGAGAAAGGGATTTTATTGATTGGGTAAAGAGTTCGCCTTCGCAGGCGAAATGGCAGGTGCAGAATATTGGCAGGTCTGAGGTTGCGGGAATAGAAGAGCGCCTGAGCTTGGAGATCAACCAGAATCTCAACCTTAACGCTAATTACACCTATGTTGATAAGCGCAGCAACGATCAGGGGTTGATTTACAAATACGGCCCGAATTATATCCGGCATCTCTTTAGCAATGAGTTCCTCTGGAAAATTCCCTTCGGAACTCAGTCGTTAGGGTTTACTTATAAAAAGAAACCCGGACGAGACGGCTGGTTTCTGGTCAATACCCGCCTCAGCTATAATCTCAACAAGTACTCTCAACTTTTCTTCGCAGCCACCAACCTCTTTAATGTCGAATACCAGGAGATAGAAGGTATGCCGCAACCTGGCAGATGGGTAGAGGCAGGCCTCAGGCTTGAATGGTAAAAAGCTTTATTTTTTCTCCATAAGCGTATATAATACTTACGAATTAATTACTTTGGCTAAAGGAGAAGATGATGTTCATTCATGCGGTCTTATTTGAGATTGAGCCGGGAGAAGTGGCTAAATACCGCAAGGACAGTCTCATGTGGGCCGGCTACGCAAAAAAAGCAAAGGGCTTTGTGGCATACCGCACCATGAAACGGGTGGATTACAAAAATCAGTATGTCTCGGTATACGAGTGGAGATCCCGGGCCTATCACGACCGTTTTATGAAGAAGTGCCATGACTGGCTGGTTAGCAAGTCTAAGGCGGTTGTCCGGGTCCTGGGTTATTATAATCTTAAGGCCATAGATAAAGTAAGAATCTAGTTGACAAAACCGTAATTTGTTGTATACTTTCTACCGTGGTAAATAAGGGAGTGGAAATCTTGGGCCGTAAGGTGAAAGAGTGACTCGCCTTGCGGTTTTTTGTTAGATAAGGCAATCGCCTGTGTAGGAGAGTATTAAAAGTAATACTCCATGGGTGATTGTTCAGTGAAGGAGGATGTTAGAGCAATGGCAAGAGGAAAAGTAAAGTGGTTTTCCAATCAAAAGGGTTATGGGTTTATTACGCCTGAGTCTGGCGCGGATGTATTTGTGCACTTCAGCGCTATCCAGGGTGATGGCTATAAGACCTTAGAAGAGGGCATGGAAGTCGAGTTTGAGATCGAAAAAGGCCCCAAGGGTGAGCAGGCGACAAAGGTAACAAAGGTATAACCTGACTACGTAAGAAACGACAGGCTCGGAGCAATATTATTTTGCCCGGGCCTGTTTTTTTTGGGGACACCTTAGCTTTGGAGGCGGGAGGTGTCCCTCTTATTTTATTGGGCGAAGGCTGAATAGCTGGTATAATATGACAATTATGAAAAGAGAACGTGTGGTTGTGGCGATGAGCGGCGGGGTGGACTCTTCAGTGGCGGCCGCGCTTCTTAAAGAGCAGGGCTACGAAGTGCTGGGAATGACTATGTGTTTTAATCTGCCCGATCCTTCCGGCAGAAGGCCGGCCTGCTGCAGTTCAAGCAGCATAGAGGACGCCAGGCGCGTCTGCCACAAGTTAGGAATTCGTCATTATACGGTGAATATGCAGAAGTCCCTTTATGAAAGCGTGATCAAGGATTTCTGCCGGGAGTATACTTTAGGCCGCACCCCGAATCCCTGCGTACGTTGCAACCAGTTTCTTAAATTTGACCTGCTTTTAAAAAAGGCGCTTCTCCTGGAGGCAAAATTCTTAGCCACGGGACACTATGCTCGTATTAATAAAATCAATAACTCAAGATCAAAGGCACAAAGTTTCGAGTTAAGAAAAGGCAGAGACCGGTTCAAAGACCAGTCATATTTTTTATACCGGTTAGGCCAACCTCAGTTAAAGCATGTGCTTTTCCCGCTGGGAAATTATACAAAAGAAGAGGTACGTCAGCTGGCGCGAAGATTTGAGCTATCGGTGGCGGAAAAAGCGGCAAGCCAAGAGATCTGTTTTCTGTCGGATGATGATTACCGCAGCTTTCTAAAAAAAGCGCTCAAGAAGGAATTTATGGACGGCCCGATTACGGATAAGACAGGCAAGATATTGGGCCATCACAAGGGGATCGCCTATTATACCATCGGCCAGCGCGAGGGATTGGGTATCGCCATGGGGTATCCCATATATATCACCAAGATTGACGCACGGAAAAATCAGATCACGGTGGGAAGGAAGGAAGACGCCCTTTCCGGAGAATTTCTGGTAAAGGGCCCACATTTTATACTTAGGCCGCTCAAAAAGAAAATTGCCCTGAGGGTAAAGATAAGGTATAATCATCAGGAAGAACCTGCACAGGTCATCCCCTCAAAAAACAGAATAAGGGTGGTCTTTAAAAAGCCGCAGTTTGCCGTCACTCCGGGCCAGTCGGCGGTCTTTTACGATAAAGACACGGTTATAGGT
>CAZKQC010000118.1:0-3927 GCA_964554825.1 uncultured Planctomycetales bacterium | reverse complement strand
AAAAAAGAAGGCGGGGTCAGAGGTTACGTTAAAAGGCCTTTCCGTAAGATTGTAGAATTTGCAGTACAAGAGTTTTTACTTGGTTGATCCTTGTTGTACTTTTTCGCTTTGCTCAAAAGTACAAAGCGCAAGGATAAGTTCAGCCAATGGTTTATGTCGCGCTCCGCGCTCCGTAAACCATGGCTTCACTTATTATATCAGAACTACGCCTGATTGCAACTACATCCCTCGGAGAAACTATTGACAGATATTTAAAACTATGGTATATTTTTTGCATAAATGGAGAATGCCACGGCTCCTCTAGGGATAAGGAAAGAGGACGATAATGATGTTTGGCCAGGAGGAAAAGAGGCGTTCCCCCCGGATACGTTTAGGTACACCGCTGCGTTACCAAGTCAGAGGAGTTTCTGAATTTCGAAACGCTCTCAGCGAAGATGTCTCTAAAGACGGGGTCAGCTTTACCTGCGCTAATTTCATGGCCCCTTCCACGCACCTGATGCTGGAGATGAGCATACTCTCCAGGATCCTGACCTCTGCGGCTAGGGTTGCCTGGGCCAGGCCGATAGCGCACTCTGACAATTACCGCTTAGGAGTAGAGTTTGTAGAGTTAAACCCCAAGGAGAGGGATTACATAGGAGACTATATAGATACCCGCCTTAATAGATTCTAAAGAAAGGAAAAGGTAATGGCACCCGAAGAGACAAAAACAGCTGCCCCGGCAGCGCAGCCGCAGGCTAAGCCCGCGCAAGAGAAACAGACCAATTGCCCCAGCTGCAACAAGCCCCTTAAGAAAGTAAGGATATATTACCGTAACGGAAAGTTTTACTGCACTAAGCGATGCTGGCGTAAATCACTGGCGCCAAAAGAGGGCAAGCAATGAAGAAACAGCTTAAGGCGGAGCGAAGGTTATATCCAAGGCTAGAAAAAAAGCTGCCTCTTAACGTGGCAGCAGACGGATATGATTTTGCCACTACCACCCAAAATATAAGTTGCGTGGGTGTATATTGCCATGTAAATAAATACATACCGCCCTTTACCAAGATTGCCGTTAAGATACGTCTGCCTAAAACAAGCAGCATTACCCCCAGGGAATGCGACGTAGAATGCAAGGGCGTGATCGTCAGGACCGAAGACGAAAAGAAGGGCGGTTTTAATATAGCTATCTTCTTTAATGAGATAAAGGATAGCCAGCGGCACAAGATATCCGGCTATATACGCAAGTTCCTGCCTAAGAATACCTAAGACCCTAAAAGCCAATCCAGACGGCCTTATGAATAAGACGCAAAATCCGCAATCCGTAAAACTGATCAGCGGATTTATCTTTAAAAAAGAGGCAAGTCTTAAAAAAGCCGAGGCCTTACTGCAAAAACGTTTCGGCGAGATCGATTTCCGAAGCCTCGCCCTGCCTTTTGACTATACTGACTATTACGCAAAAGAGTTTGGCAGGGGATTAAGCCGCAGCTTTATCTCTTTTAAGAAACTTATTTATCCCCAGGAGCTTTATAGGATTAAGGTATTTACTGGAGCGCTTGAAAGAAGGCTCTCCTGTGAAGGCCTGCGCGTGGTTAATATTGACCCCGGATACCTGGATCTGGCCAAGCTCGTATTGGCTTCAACCAAAGATTTCAGCCACCGCATATATTTAGACTCCGGTATTTGGGCAGAGGTAACCCTGGTCTACCGGGGGAAAACATTTACGCCCTGGGAGTGGACCTATCCGGATTACAGGAGCCAGGATTACATCGCCATATTTAACCAGATACGCAAAATTTATGCCGCTGGGGTAAAAAAGAAATAGCACCTATGTCCCCTTTATACTTAGAAGCTTATCATAACGGCAGGCTGGCTGAATTAGCCAGTGAGTCAGCGTCTCTTCTTGAATCCTGCTCTATCTGTCCCCGCAAGTGCGGGGTCAACCGCCTTAGGCAAGAGTACGGTTTTTGTAAAACAGGGAGCCTGCCCAGGGTATGCAGTTTTATGCCGCATCACGGCGAAGAACCTCCTATCTCAGGATCCCGGGGTTCAGGGACAATCTTTTTCTCCGGCTGCAATATGCATTGCTGTTATTGTCAGAATTACGAATTCAGCCAGGAAGGCGAGGGCAGGGAGGTAGGGGAAGAGGAGCTAGCCCGCTTTATGCTGCAATTGCAGGAGGCTGGCTGCCACAATATAAACCTGGTTACTCCCACGCACGTTATGCCCCAGATACTCAAGGCCCTGATGCTGGCTATACCCGGGGGCTTAAGGATTCCCTTGGTTTATAACACCAGTGGTTACGAATTAAGCCCGATAATAGAAATGCTCTCGGGAGTGATAGATGTCTATCTCGCTGATATGCGCTACGCAGATGCCTCAAGCGCAATAAAATATTCCCAAGTTCCTGATTACCCTCAATACAATCAGGAGGCAATAAAACAGATGCATAAACAGGTAGGCTTAGTGGCGATTGATAAAGAAGGCCTGATCAAGAGAGGCCTTATTATCAGGCATTTAGTGTTGCCCGAAGATATCTCTGGCACGGAAAAAGTGATGCGTTTTATCAAAGAAGAAGTCTCAAGCCAGGCCTATATTAGCCTGATGAGCCAGTACCTTCCATGCTATAAGGCATCCGGTTTTAGCGAGCTCTCGCGCCGGATAACTTGTGAAGAATATGAAAAAGCCCAAAAGATTATGCAAAAATACGGCCTGGATAACGGCTGGACCCAGGATGCAATGGGGCTTTTGAGGTTTGCCGGCACCAATATCAAGCCATCTTTAAAATGATAGCTAAGAGCAAAGGGTTGTTAAAGACATTATACTTTAAGCTTTTTAAAATCAACGATACCCCCCAGAAGATAGCCTTAGGCCTGGGCCTGGGTGTTTTTTCAGGGATTACTCCCGGCATAGGGCCGCTTACTGCCTTATTCCTGGCATTCCTTTTCAGGGCAAACCGGGCCAGCGCGCTTTTAGGGACTCTGCTTACCAATACCTGGACCAGTTTCCTGACTTTTATCTTGTCAATTAAAATAGGCTCTGTTATAATTGGGGTATCCTGGAGGGATGTGTATCGATCCTGGATGCTTTTAGTCAAAGATTTCCATATCAGGAGATTATTTGACTTTTCGGTGGCGCAGATCATCCTTCCTGTAGCATTAGGTTATCTGGTGATTTCAGCAATCTTCGGTATCGCAGCCTATTTATTAACCCTTTTAATACTTAACCTCAAGAAAAATGAAAATAAAAGCAGAGTTGACCTTTCCCGGTGAATTAAAAGAAGATCCCATAATCTGTGACCTCTGCAAGAACTTCAAGATTGTCATGAGCATCCTAGAGGCATCTTTTTCTACAGAGATCGGCTGGGCAATCCTGATCCTGGAGGGTGATGAGGATGAGCTGAAAAGGGCCTTTGAATACCTTAAAAACAAAGGGGTCCAGGTCAAGGATAACGGGTTAATTTAAATGAACCAGGCAGACTTTTCTTATTTCGATGTCAATCTAAGCAGGGGTTCTCTGGGTAATGAAATACATATTAACGGAGAGATAAAAAACAACTCTATCATTAACTACAGCATGGCAATTTTCAGGGTTACTTTATATATACAGTCCAGGATAACGGCAAGCGGAAAGATTAAAGTTGCCGGATTGCCTGCCAAGGGGAGCAAAAATTTTGAGGCAGCGATAGAAGGCCTGCATGAAGTAGATGAAAAGTTGATCTCTAAGATATCCCGCTATGAAATTGTCTTTGAAAACGGCTACTAAATTCAATAAAGTATTAAAGTTAACGTTTCTTTTTCTCGCACTATCACTCTCCGTCGGCGCCTCCCGGGAACCCCCGCAGCAGCCAAAAAAAACAAAGAAACTATACTGGTTTATACCTGACGGCATGAGGGCCGAGCCCTACCTTTTCAATATCTACAACTGGGCCAGGGAAGGCAAGCTCCCCAATAT
>CAZKQC010000117.1:0-3940 GCA_964554825.1 uncultured Planctomycetales bacterium | reverse complement strand
AAGAAAAGATAGATAAAGGCAATAAGTAAAGAAAATGGTAGGGTCAGAGCGATAATCAGGCTGGGCAGGAACTGGCGCAGGAAAAACCAGACTACCAGTACCACCAATACGATCGCCAGGTATACCGAAGACTTAAGTGAATTAAGGGCATCGATAATATCCTGTGAGTTATCAAATATAACAAACATCTTAATATCAACGGGTAAAACCTTCTCCAGCTCTTTGAGTTTCTTCTTTACCCTCTTGGCGACCTCAACCGTGTTGGTATCAGTCTGCTTCTGAATCATCATCATAAGCCCAGACCGCTTATTGATGCGTACATTCAGGGTTACCTCTTTAAAACTATCCTCTACCCTAGCCACATCCTTTAAATATACGGTTTTCCCTTCGCGCTTGCCCAGAATCACGGAATTTATCTCATCAGGGCTGGCAAATTCACCCGGCAGCCGGATAAGATAATCAGTCAAGCCGGTCTTTAATGCCCCCAGGGGCTGAGATATATTCTCCTGTTTTAGTATATTCTGGATATCCAGTATGGAAAAACCGTACCCTTCAAGGCGCTGCCTGTCAAGCCAGACATTAATCTGCCGCTCTAAGCCTCCAAAAAGCTGTACCGTGCCTACGCCTGGCAGCTGACGCAGGGCATCACCTACTCTTTTATCTATTAACTCATAAAGCCCTGAGTACGACTCCTGAGCGGTAATGCCTAAAAAGAGAATGGGCATGCTGGCGGTATTAAACTTGAAGATATAGGGGTTATCCATCTCGTCTGGGATATCGGGAAGCAGACGTTTAGTCATATCGATCCTGTCGCGCACGTCATTTGAGGCAGCATCCAGGTTGGTCCCCCAGATAAATTTAAGCGAAATCACCGAAGTCCCTTCCAGGGACTGCGAGGTAATCTTCTCTAGGCCAGGCGTAGTAGCCAATTGGTTCTCCAGCGGCTCGGTCACCTTGCTCTCCACATCCTCAGGGCTTGCGCCAGGATAAGCAGAGATAACTGTAATCACCGGTGGCTCTATCTTAGGCATACTGTCAATGCCTATACGCGTGAGGCTATAGACAGCAAGGACAATAATGGAAGAAAATATCATTAAGTTGGTAACCGGTTTTTTAACGCCGAATTCAGGCAATCTCATTCTTGTTCTCCCTGGCCATTGTTCATTTCAACAGTAACCGGCGCGCCCTCATACAGCCTCTGCTGACCCACGACCACGACCAATTCCCCCTCTTTCAACCCTTGCGTCACTTCATAGAGAGGACCGTCATGTATACCCAGCGATATCTTACGCATCAGGGCTTTATTATTCTCTACCGTATATACATAAGTATCCGGAGACCTTCCGATAATCGACTCTTTTAATATTACCGGAGACCTGGGCCGCTTATTGATCACCAACGAAACCTTGGCAAACATCCCTGACTGAAGACGCTGCCCTGAGTTATCGATGGTGATTTCAATCGGGGCTGCGCGGTTAGCCAGGTTTACCACAGGGCTGATCTTGGTAACCTGGCCGTTAAAACTTTCCTGCGGATAGGTATCTACGCTTATCTTTGCCTCTTGTCCAAGGGATATCTTTGCCAAATAAGTCTCAGGGATATCAAGAGTAGTCTTTACCTTATCCGTCCTCACCACCAAAGCGACAGGGATCTGCGAGTTAACATTCTCTCCTATATCTACGTAAATCCTGCCCACCACTCCCGTAAGCGGACTTTCTACGGGCGCCTTTTCAAACTTAAGCCCTACCTCATCACGGTCAATATAGACAATCGCCTCCCCTTTATTAACAAAGGCGCCCTCATCTTTAATTTTTTCAATAATCTTACCACTTACTTTGGGGAATACAGCTGCCTCATCCTGGGCCTTGATATCCCCTACATATTCCAGGGTTTCGCTGAGTTCCATCAATTCAATCTTACTCGCCTTAACCGGGATAGCTTCGGCAGACTTATCAATACTTGCCTTTTGCTGCTGGCAGCCGAATAATAGAAAAACTGAGACTAATAAAATAAACGTACGCATCAAAAACCTCCTGTTGCTTTATCGAAACTCGCCTTTGCCAGAATATAATCATAGATCGCCTGCTTTTTGTTAAAAACGGAGACCTCGTACTTTAAATTAGCGTCGTTCATATCCAGGAGGCTGATGATCCCGAAGCTATATTTCTCTCTTGCCCCGGAAAGATTATCCGCGTAAACCTTCAGGTCAGTTTCGCTCGCCTGGAGCTTAGCAATGGCGTCTTTTAAAGAAAGATATGCCTCCTTCAATTCCAGGGCGATATCGCCTCCGACCTTCTGTTTAGTTAATTCTGTTTCTTTAAGGTCTACTAAGGCCTGCTCTACCTTGCTCTTAGTCGCCCAGCCGTCAAATACCGGCCAGGAGAAAGTCAAACCAATTACATTATAATCATTCCAGTTCCTGGTCGTACCGGCTGCAACGTGCGAACGGCTATAGTAATCCCAGGAGGCATAGATGCTTGGCCGGGTATCAGCCTTGGCAATCTGGACTGCTTTTTTATCTGCTTTAAGCTGGGTCTCATATTGCCTTATCTCCGGCCTGCTTTGCATAGTCTTTAAAAATGCCTGGTCATAGGCAATCTCACTCGCCTGGTAGTTAAATTCAGCTCGCGGTTTTATTTTAGCGTCCTTATCCAAATATAACAAGTTATTTAGCAGGGACCCTGCTACTTCTGCCTGATTCACTGATGATGTATGGACTTCTTTTACGCTAGCCAGCGAATTTTCTATGGTCAGGATATCGGATTCCGAAGCCTCTCCATTTTTATAGCGCTCTTTAATAGAGCTTAGGTGCTCTTGGGTATTATCCACTATCCCCTTATTAAGGATAGACAAATCTTGGGATAATGACAGGGTATAGAAAGCCTTGTATACGCTTAAACCCAATTCTAATTTTGCCTTATCCAAAAGCGCCTGCGCAACCTCTTTCTTATATTTGTTCTGCTCTATGGTATTTATGGTCTTTGCGCCTTTGTAGATATATTGCTTTAGGGTCGCCTGGGCAGTAGTCTGAGTGAAGTCTTTAGAGTAAAGTCCTCTGCTGTCGGTTAAACTGCCGGTAAAATTTAAAGAGGGCAGGAGCGCAGCATTGCTCTCGGCTATCCGAGCCTTGGCTTTCCTTACGTCCTGGGCCTTTAGCAATACGTCGCGGTTATCCCGCATAGCTATGGCTAATGCCTCATCCAGGGTGAGCTCAACCTCCTCTGCCTTAACCAGGCCTAAAGATAAAAACATAAAGATGATTAAAAATACGACCGCTCTTTTCATTAAGATTGTTTCTGCTCTTCTGTGGTTAATATATCTTTTATGCGCATAAGAATACGCAGATAATCCTGGCGTTCGCTTTCGCTGATTCTGCCGAATATATGAATGACCGTCTCGCGCTTTTGCCGGTTGATTTTTTTAATTAAATCTGAGCCCTTGGGATTAAGCCTTATCCTGATTATCCTTCTATCGCGAGGCTCATAGACCCTGAAGGCATAACCATGCCTTACCAGCCGCTCAATTATACCGGTCATGGCTGCTGTGCTTACTTTTATAAAATGCGCCAGGTCAGTCATACGAGAGGGTCCGTTTTCGTTTAAGAAATCCAATATCAGAAGCTGGGGAAGCGTAATCTTCCCTTGAGAGAGTTCGTTGGCGTTGCGTCTAAAGAACTCTCTGCCGATTACCGGCATTATCTTATTTAATCTGTCTGCAAATTCGGGCAGAGATAGGGACATTTGTTAATCTCCTTAATATTCAACTATATTAACTATTAACTATATTAATTATAGTTCATCTACCGCTAGTTGTCAAGGTTATTTTTTAAGGGTTAGAGTTTCTTTATCAAGGAGTTTAAAAACTTGGATTCGGTTTCTACCATCTGCAGGTTATGCTCCAGGATGCGGCTTAAGGATTGCGGTTGTTTTTGGGGCGGGTT
>CAZKQC010000116.1:1827-3974 GCA_964554825.1 uncultured Planctomycetales bacterium | reverse complement strand
AAATTGCATTTCAGCTGGATATTCCCGCAGGATATGCTCTTTTTTCTTTCTGGCAAAGACAAACAAGCGTTCGCCTTTATTATCGCTTAATATTGCCTCTGACTCCTGCGGGCTAAAGAACTGCGGCAGGTTATAATAAGGATGGTGCCTGGTTAATATCTCGACTATCTCGAATCCTGCAGACTCCAAGAGCCTTCTTATCGAATCAGGGGTATAATGGTACATATGCTCAGTAACAATGTAATCGGCGCCGCGCGTATAGGCATCGTAGCTACCCTGGTTAGGCAATTCCAACACTAACATACCTTCGGGGTGTAAAATACGCCTTACCTCCATCAGTTCTGAGATCGGCTCCGTGATGTGCTCAAAGACATCGCAATAAACTATTACATCCATTGACTCCGCGGGATAAGCGGCGTCCCTTAAGAAGCCGTGGAATAAATCTATCCCGAATTTATCTTTTGCCATCTTAACCGCAAGGCTAGAGAGGTCTAACCCCAGGACATCCCAGCCCCTCTTTCTTAAAGCGTTGAGGAGATACCCGTAAGCTGCGCCTACCTCCAGGGCTAATCCTGCGCGCTTACCGGCCTTTTCTTCTATCAATGCCGCTTTTTCTTCTATACTTTCAAGGCCCAGGATTATCTCTATATACTCCGCATAATTCTCATAACCGCTGAATGTCCCGGCATATGCTCCCCGGTTAAAATAATCTCCACTGGTATCATATATCTGAAGCAGGTTCGGATCCGCATCTGGCGTGACCGTATATATAAGGCCGGATGCCGGGCACCTGACAATAAGATTGCTGCCTACCTTAAACATAAACTCCGCCTCTGTAGCATCGCAGTCAGCGCAGATCCCGCATCCCCTGGTTTTAATATGCCTTGCTTCTGCCGGGATCTCTTGCGGCTTGACCCCCTTCACGATCTCATGATAAATCAGCCGCAATTGTTCTACTTTCTGCTCTATCGAGGCAGAACTATTCTGACGCAGCCATGCGAAATAAGCCCTTCTTACCTCATCTATCTTTGGCTCTATACTTGACCATATCGTTCCTAATTCAACATTGCCGCTTCTATTTAAGGGAACTCTTAAGACGATATCCCTTCCTCCTTTTCTTAAGACAAAGAACTGCCATAACACGTCCATATCCATTATCTGGGCCTGCCTTACAACTGAAATCCCTCTCTCCTCAAGCATCGCCTCCAGCTTCTCCTGCCTGGACTGATCCGCCAAGAGAAATACTAAATTGGTCAGGCGTTCTCTCTCCTTAACAGTTAAGCCATCCCTGGTGAAGATTAAATCGGCGATTTCTAAATCAAAGGCTTCTCTAAAAGCAAGTAACGCCGGATTGTTCTTGGCAAATCCGGGCTCTCTCAACATCTCAGTAAGGCTTACTGGCCCTGCCAGCCTATACTCCCTGTCTCCGATAAGATAGGACTTCTTCCCCTGGGCCGTTTCTCTCTCTTCTATGACCAGGTCTTTACTGCCGGATCTTAGCACTATCCTGGCAGGAGAAAGTTCAAAGAGTTTTATTTGGCTGCCTCTGAATAAGTCTCCGGCAACAACCGTTAATTCGCCCACCCTGACAGCAGTGCTATCCCCTATCTGCCTGGGATAGAAGCTGGGGTCAAAGCCGTTATGGATAACCCTCATCTTACCGGCAGGGATGCTGTATCTAGCCGCAACCCGCTCACCCAGAACCCGGCTGACGGCAACTACGGTATGCGCAGACTGATAAGTAATGCCCTCATACAGGATTATGCATCTTTTCATAACATACTCTACTGCCCTGGGATAATTTCTTTGAGCCAGGGCAGAAAAACTGCCGTCTGTTTCGAATGTCTGCGTAACTAATACCATGGATAATGCCCTGCCTCTTTTTATATTATCCATCTTAATATTCGCGCAGGCAAAACCCAGGCCGGTTGTCGCGCATAAAATATCGCTATCCAGCAAGCCATTGCTTACGTTACGTAATCTAAAATTTAATTTATAAAAGAAGAAGTCCATTATCCCTGACCTCAGGGCCTCCATATCAACGCAGGGGTCGATCTCGGGGAATGCCTCAAGGAAGGCCGCTATTACGGGGCGGGAATATATAATCCTTTCGAAGCCATAATCGCTATGCGCCTGGAAGAACTTCC
>CAZKQC010000116.1:0-1727 GCA_964554825.1 uncultured Planctomycetales bacterium | reverse complement strand
CGGGAATATATAATCCTTTCGAAGCCATAATCGCTATGCGCCTGGAAGAACTTCCAGATCTGATAGGCAGCCTCCACTGTTCCCTGATCGACGCCGTGGAATACCGGTTGTCCCGAGGTTATATCCAGGTTATCCAGCCTCTGCATAGCCTCCAGGAATACCTTCAGGGCCGGGATTAATTCCTGCTGAATGGTATTTTTTCTAACAAGACCCCTGCCGCTTTCGTTAGATTTAAAAGGACGCAGGCTGACCGCAGGCGATATGCCCATCTTTTCGAAATAATCACTCTCTGACCAGGCGCCTAATAATTCCTGCATCCAGCTGGAGATACCTCCTATAACCTTAGGGAACCCTTCCCCCGGGATAAGGGTTATCCTGGGCGCCCTAGCGCAACTATCAGGCATAACCCTTACCACCTCTTCCATATATCCGCGGGTATTCTTATCCTGAGTAAAATGCTCGAAGGCTACCTCTGCGCCTCTTGTCCCGAGCATATGCCTTTTTTCCGGATCGCTCAATAAATCCAGTATCGCCTCTGCAAAATTAATTACTTTTTCCTGATGGGAGTTCCCGTTCTCAACCAATATGCCTGCCGGCTGGTTGGGGTATTCTCCCCCGGCCCATCCCAAGGGGATAGTTTCCAGGGAATCAACCATGCCGCCTGAGCGCGAGGCAATCACCGGGATGCCCGCTGCCATAGATTCAATAACCACATTGCCGAATCCTTCCATATAGCTGCAGAGTAATGAAATATCAGGCGATAACCTGTCCAAAACCAAACCTACCTCTTCAGGGTTATAGGGAGGAGCGAATATAACGTCTTCACCGAGTCCTCTGTCTTCTATCAACTGGATGATGCGGTCATAATAACTCCCTGCCGCAGCGCCATTCATATACAAACGAACGGCCTTACCCTCCTTTGCCAACCTCTCCTTAACTATAGCTACAGATTCTATAAGGGTCCCTATATCCTTGATCCCTATGAGGCGGTCGCAATTGCACAGGACAAAGATATTGGGATCAGCCGGCCTTACCAGTCCCGTATATGCCCCCCTGCGCATGGAAACCGCTCTTTTGAAAAAGCCGCTGGTCCCGGTAAAGGCGTAGGTTATAACATAACTTAAAAGATTAGCCCTATCTCTATTAAATGCCGGATTATCGCTTTGTATTACATACCCTGAGGCAAGATACACCACATTTTTACCGTCCTCTACAGTCAAAAATGAAATTACTCCCTCTCTGCCGGTTAAGTCCAGCATCCTCTTTTTATTGGCATATCTTACCCTGTCTATCCTGCCGCTGGATTGAACTGTTGCATTCACTGTTCTTACTAAATCTGAATTCACTACCTGGGCATCTTCAGGCACCCTCAGGACCCGCTCGTTAGTCAACCTTAAATAATTAAAACGCCTGTAGGCGATTATAGAGAGCACTAAAATCACAAGAGGCACAGCTGCCACGGCTGCCCATAAGATTGAGCCTGTCAACAAGACGGTTGCTGCGGTTAAACATACGAGTAGCGCAGATGTGATTAATAACGCCCTCAGCACCCTGCGTGCCTTAATTATATCTCCCTGCATAAGCATATGCGCAGTCCTTCTGATTTTTCTGTATTCCGGCTCCGAGATACCTGCGAAATTCAATAAGGCGGGGTTATCGGTTTTGACTACCGGCTCTCTCAACATCTCAGTAAGGCTTACTGACCCTGCCACCCTATACCTGTCTCT
>CAZKQC010000115.1:0-3975 GCA_964554825.1 uncultured Planctomycetales bacterium | reverse complement strand
AAAATATTAAAATCTCTGGAGGCAGCTTATAATTATCCGGTAGAAATAGAATTCACGATTAATTTCACCAAGGATAAAATATCTAAAATAAATCTGCTGCAATGCCGGCCTCTGCAGACCAGGGGGTTGGGGGATAAAGTAGATATACCACAGTGTATCAAAAAGCAGAATACGCTTTTTGCGTCGCGCGGTTATTTCCTGGGAGGGAATATTTCTCAACAGATCAAGTGGGTCATCTATGTCAGGCCGCAGAACTACAGCAGGCTTAGTCTCTCTGATAAATACGAGATTGCCCGTATAGTGGGTAAATTAAACAGAATAGTAAAAAATAGGGACGAACTCCCTACCTTGCTTATGGGTCCGGGTAGATGGGGGACGACGACCCCTTCATTGGGGGTGCCGGTAAAATTTGCCGAGATAAATAATATAGTGGCGCTTGGAGAGGTGGCTTTTTCAGACGGTAACCTTATGCCGGAGCTTTCTTTCGGGACGCATTTCTTCCAGGACCTGGTTGAGACAAATATCTTCTATTTCGCGCTCTTCCCCGGGAAGAAAGAGGTTGCGCTTAATGAGGGGCGGCTTGGGCAGCCACAGAATCTATTTACAAAACTTATACCCGAATCATCTAAATACGAAGATACTGTCGGAGTCTACGATGTCAGCTCTCAAGGGATGCGCATGATGTCTGATGTAGTTACGCAAAAGCTGATCTGTTTTTTAAAGGAGGGTTAAGATGTCCAAATATATTTTTATAACCGGAGGGGTTATTTCGAGCCTCGGTAAAGGTATTGCCTCTGCCTCAATAGGAAAGATCCTGGAGTCCAGGGGATTAAAAGTAGCGCTGATGAAGCTAGACCCCTACATCAATGTCGATCCAGGCACGATGAATCCTTATCAGCACGGCGAAGTCTATGTTACAGAGGATGGAGCAGAGACGGACCTGGACCTGGGGCATTATGAGCGTTTTACCAATACCCATGCCTCTAAATTTAATAATGTCACTACCGGACAGATTTATAACAGCGTGATCTCCAAAGAAAGGCGGGGTGATTATCTGGGTAAGACCATCCAGGTTATTCCACATATTACGGACGCAATAAAAGCCAGGATTACCAGGTGCGCGCAAGTCTCCAGGGCCGATATTCTGCTGATTGAGATCGGCGGTACAGTGGGAGATATCGAAAGCCTCCCCTTCTTGGAGGCAGCCAGGCAATTCAGGCTGGATATGGGTTACGACAATGTGCTCTATATCCACCTGACGCTGGTGCCGTACATAAGGGTAGCCGCAGAGGTAAAGACAAAACCCACGCAGCATAGCGTAGGCACGCTTAGGGAGATAGGAATAATCCCGGATATCCTGATCTGTCGCACCGAAAAACCTCTATCTGAAGGAGTCAAGGAGAAGATCTCTCTGTTCTGTAACGTAAAGAAAGAAGCGGTAATCGAATCTCCGGATATGGATTCCATATACCAGATACCCTTAGTATTCAAGAGGCAGATCCTGGATGAGATAGTCTTAAGCCACTTTAAATTGATCTGCAAGTTTTCCGATCTTAAGGATTGGGAGCGGGAGGTAGTTAACCGGGCGATTAATCCAAAATACAAAGTCACTATCGCAGTGGTAGGAAAATATATCGAATTGCAGGATGCCTATAAATCCATATATGAGGCGCTCTCTCATGCCGGGATTTATAATGATGCAAAGGTAGAGATAAAAAAGATCGATTCCGAAGAGCTGGAAAAAGGAAAGCTAGATAATATGCTGAAAGGTATCTGGGGTATCCTGGTCCCCGGAGGTTTCGGCTACCGCGGGATAGAGGGGAAGATAAGAGCAATAAACTACGCGCGCCTGAATAAAATCCCCTTTCTGGGGCTTTGTTTGGGGATGCAGTGTGCGGTAATAGAGTTTGCCAGAAATGCCTGCGCTCTTGGAGGAGCCAATTCCACTGAATTTAAAAAGACCGCGTATCCGGTGATCAACCTTTTAGAAGAGCAGAAAAAGATAAAAGAGCTGGGCGGAACGATGCGCTTAGGCGCTTACCCCTGCAAGATCAAACAGAAGACCCTGGCCTTCAGGATATACGCCAAGCCGCTTATCTATGAACGGCACAGGCATAGGTACGAGTTCAATAACAAATATAGGAAATTATTCGAAAAAAAAGGGATGATTTTTTCAGGGGTATATCCGAAGAAAAACCTTGTGGAGATAGTAGAACTAAGGTATCATCCTTATTTTGTAGCGGTGCAGTTCCACCCGGAATTCAAATCCAAGCCTGATAAGCCTGCCCCGTTATTCAGGGAGTTCATCAAAGAAGCACTAAAAATACAAAACTCTTCTAATCCCACGAAAGCATGAAAGCGATACTTGCCTTCGAAGACGGCAGCATTTTTAAAGGCACCTCCTTTGGCGTAAGCGCAGAGCGTTTTGGCGAGGTGGTCTTTAATACCGCCATGTCCGGCTATCAGGAGATCATTACCGACCCCTCCTATAAAGGCCAAATCGTTACCATGACTTATCCTTTGATGGGTAATTACGGGGTAAATAAGGAGGATGTTGAATCACGCAAGCCCTTCCTGGAAGGTTTTATTGTCAAGGAGTACAGTAAAATAGCCAGTAATTGGCGCTCGGAGCAATCGCTGGGAGACTATTTTAAGGCGCATAATATCGTAGGGATCGAAGGGATAGATACGCGTAAGCTTACCCTGCAGATACGGCAGAAGGGAGAGATGCGCGCAATATTATCCACGCTTGAGGATGACGAGAAGAGGCTGGTAGAAAAAGCACGCACTTCGTCCGGGCTTATGGGAGTGGATTTAGTCAAAGAGGTCACCAGTAAAAAACAATACCGCTGGTCTGGGCTTAAGAAACCCGGATTAAGGGTGGTAGTTTTGGATTGCGGGGTAAAATACGCTATCTTAAACGAACTGCTTAAAAACGGATGCGAGGTAATAGTAGTTCCGGCTGATACCCCGGCATCCGAGATCCTAAAGATCAAGCCAAGGGGGGTGCTACTTTCTAATGGTCCAGGGGATCCGGCTGCAGTGCCTTATGTGGTTAAGGCAACGCAAGGGCTAATCGGGAGAGTTCCGATATTCGGCATATGTCTTGGTCATCAGATGCTGGGACTTGCCTTGGGCGGTGAGACCTATAAGCTTAAATTCGGCCATCATGGAGGCAATCACCCCGTAAAAGATTTAAAGACAGGGAGGATTTCCATAACTGTACAGAACCACGGGTTTTGTGTAGATATAGATTCCCTAAATAAAAAAGAGGTGGAGATAACCCATATCAATCTTAATGACAAAACGCTTGAGGGGATGCGGCATAAGAGGCTCCCAATATTTTCCGTGCAGTTTCATCCGGAGGCCTCTCCCGGACCGCACGACGCTAGGTATCTGTTTGCTGAGTTCGTTAGTATGATGAAAAAAAATGCCTAAAAGAAAAGATATAAAAAAAATATTAATCATCGGATCGGGCCCTATCGTCATCGGCCAGGCCTGCGAATTCGACTATTCCGGGACCCAGGCCTGCAAGGTCCTAAAGCAGGATGGCTATAAGGTGGTCCTGGTCAATTCTAATCCCGCTACCATCATGACTGATCCGGAGACTGCCGATAAGACATATATCGAACCGATAACCTGCGCAATCCTTGCCAAGATTATTACCAGGGAGAGGCCGGATGCGCTCCTGCCTACCCTCGGAGGCCAGACTGCTTTAAATGTCGCAGTGGAGTTAGCAGAAAAAGGGGTTTTAAAGAAATATAAGGTAGAGGTAATCGGCGCCAATATTAAGGCGATCAAAAAAGGAGAAGACAGGCAGCTCTTTAAACAGGCGATGAAAAAGATCGGCCTGGATTTACCCCAGAGCGATAAGGCTTATAATTTAGCCGATGCCTGCAACGTCGCCCAAAGAATAGGGTTCCCGGTGATTATCCGGCCAAGCTTTACTTTAGGCGGCACAGGCGGCAGCATTGC
>CAZKQC010000114.1:0-4013 GCA_964554825.1 uncultured Planctomycetales bacterium | reverse complement strand
ATCTCTATGATACACTATCTAGGTTTTAGGAGGGAGCAAAGATGCGTGATTACTTAAGGTTACTAAAATTCGTCAGGCCCCATCTGGGGATATTTATTCTGGCCAGTATCTGCATGATTTTCTCCACTATTTTTGACGGCGTATCCCTGGCGATGATTGTGCCCTTAGCGGACAAGGTCTTGACCAATAAGAGGATTATCCTTCCTACAAAGTTGCCGGAGTTTTTGTCCGCTTTTGTGGATAAACTGAACAATATGCCGGCCCAGGCATTGCTTAATTATATGGCTGTAGGCGTCTTAGCCCTGTTTTTCCTGAAAGGCCTTTTTGGGTTTCTGCAGAGTTATTTGATGTCGGATATCGGCCAGAAGGTAGTCAGGGATATCCGCTCTCAGCTTTATACCAAGCTGCAGGGATTGTCGCTAGACTATTTCACGCAGAAGCGGGGAGGCGAGATCATCTCGCGCATCACTAATGATGTCAGGCTCGTGGAAAATGTCGTCTCCTACGGGTCCACGGATTTAGTCTATCAGGGGTTGCAGGTAATTTTATTTACCTTTTTGATCTTTTTTATCCACGCCAAGCTCTCGTCGGTCGCTTTTATCTTGCTGCCGCTGATCAGTTTCCCCATCATAAAAGTGGGGAAGGTATTAAGAAAGCTATCGCTCAAGAGTCAGGAGAAGATGGCGGATATCAACTCCATACTTTATGAGACAATTCTGGGCGCCCGCGTGGTCAAGGCCTTCAATATGGAGGATTACGAAATTAATAAATTTGACCAGGTGAATAAGGATTATTATAAGCTTTCCATGAAGTCCATTAAGCGCATGCTCCTCTTGAACCCGGCTACGGAGTTCCTGGGGTGTTTGGCCGGCATATTTGTTTTTTTCTGGGCAGGCAAGGATGTGATTGCGGGGAGGTTGTCTTTCGGCGTATTCGGCCTATTCATGGGTGCGTTATTATCGCTGATCAGGCCTTTTAAGAAATTAAGCCAGGTAAACTCCCTTAACCAACAGGCGATTGCTGCCAGTAACCGTATTTATGAGGTTTTAGATACTTACCCCAGCGTGCTGGATAAGCCTCAGGCCAGGGAACTTGCCGGTTTTGCTGAGAATATTGTTTTTGAGGATGTCTGGTTTAATTACGCCTCCCAGGAGATTCTCAAAGGGATAAACCTCCGGGCCAAACGGGGAGAGATCCTGGCTATTGTCGGTCCGAGCGGCACAGGTAAGACTACTCTCGTAGATTTAATTCCGCGTTTTTACGACCCTAAAAAGGGGAGAATCCTGATTGATAATGCCGATATCCGGGAATTGACGCTGAGATCCCTGCGCCAGCAGATCGGGATAGTGACCCAGGAGACCATTCTCTTTAACGATACCATAAAGGCAAATATTGCCTATGGCAGATTAGAGGCCAGCCAGAAAGAAATAGAGCAGGCAGCTTCCCAGGCCTATGCCCATGATTTTATCATGAGTTTCCCCCTAGGTTACGATACGATGATCGGCGACCGCGGCATGAAGCTTTCCGGTGGAGAGCGCCAGCGCATCGCCATTGCCCGCGCCTTACTGAAGAACCCGCCCATTTTAATCCTGGATGAGGCTACTTCCCAGCTAGACCTGGAGTCAGAGCAGATTGTCCAGGAGGCCCTGAACCGGCTCATGCAGGAACGCACCGTTTTTATCATCGCCCACCGGCTCTCTACGATAAGAGGAGCACACCGCATCATTGTGCTGGATGAAGGCAGCATCGTGGAGGAGGGCACTCACGCCGAATTACTCAATCATGAGGGTTTATACAGAAGGCTCTATTCCATGCAAGAGCTAGAAAAATAGTTGCATGTTAAAGAAAATGTGTTATACTTAAAAAATTAAGCTAATACAGAAAAAAGCCCTTTTATGGGCGAATTTTAATCGAGAGGGGGAATTTTCTTGCCTACAGAAACAATCAAACAGCTTTTAGAAGCAGGGGTACACTTTGGTCATAAGACCTCACGCTGGAACCCAAAGATGAAAAGGTTCATCTTTGGCGAAAGAAGCGGAATTTACATTATCGACTTGGAAAAAACCCAGGAATGCCTGAATAAAGCCAGGGATTTTCTTATGGAGATAGCTTCCAAGGGCGATTTCGTGCTCTTTGTGGGCACCAAAAAACAGGCCCAGGAGGTTATTTTGCAGGAGGCAATGCGCTGCGGTATGTATTATGTCACCGAGCGCTGGCCAGGAGGGCTCCTGACTAACTTTTCTACGATAAAAAAGAGCATCAATCGCCTCAAGGATATCGAAAAGATGAAGGAAGACGGCACCTTTAATAAGCTGACCAAAAAGGAAGTGGCGCATTTGGAGAAAGAGTTGGCCAAGTTAAAGAAGGATTTCGGCGGCATTGTCCAGATGGAGCGTATACCTAAGGCGATTTTTATCGTGGATACCAAGAAGGAAGAGACAGCGGTAAAAGAGGCGAACCGCTTAGGCGTGCCGGTTATCGGCCTGATTGATACCAATTCCAACCCGGACCTGATTGCCTATCCTATCCCGGGCAATGACGATGCCACTAAATCCATACGCACCGTGGTCAGTTTGATTGCCGATACGGTCTTGGAAGGAAGGAAAAAGTTTTTGTCGTATCTTTCCGCTGCTGGACCGGAGGTAGCCAAAGAGAAAGTAGAAGAGAAGGAAGAAATGTCTATCTTGCCTGAGGAGGAGATAAAAATTAAAGAGACCGAAGAAATTCTAGAAGAGAAAGTGATTCCCGAAGGCGAAGCGAAATTGCCTAAGAAGGCGCGGGTCAAGCCGAAGATAGAAGAAAAGACGAAAGGTCAGAAAAAGGTGTAGAAGATGAAGATACCACTAGAATCGGTAAAAGAATTAAGGAGAGTTACCTCTGCTAGCGTCTCGGATTGCAAAAAGGCGCTTGGGGAGTCAGCCGGAGATATCCAAAAAGCTATTGCCTGGTTGCGTAAACACGGCCTGGAGATGGCACAGAAGAAACAGGAGAGAGTAGCTAAAGAGGGCAGGATCGAGTCCTATATACACACCGGGAACAAGCTGGGAGTGCTTCTGGAGGTTAACTGCGAAACGGACTTTGTAGCGCGTAACGGCGATTTCTGCCAATTTACCAAAGACCTGGCTATGCAGATAGCTGCCTGCAATCCTCAGTATATCAAAAAGGAAGATATCCCATCCGAGGTCATAAAGCAGGAAAAAGATAAAGAGTGCTTTTGTAAAGAGCATTGTCTATTGGAGCAGGCTTTTATTAAAGACCCCAATATTACCATTAAGGACTATTTGGGAAGTCTGATAGCAAAATTAGGCGAGAATATCGTAATCCACAGGCTGGTGCGCTATAAAATTGGTGAACAATAACCCTCGGTAATCCTGGCCTAAAGATCTATGCATGACGAATAAGCCAAAATATAAAAGAATAGTCCTAAAACTCAGCGGTGAGGCACTTCAGGGCAACAAATCCCACGGTATTGACCATTCAGTTTTAGTTTCCATCTCTAAACAGATAAAAGAACTAAGAGATTTGCGCGTGGATGTGGCTATAGTGTTGGGCGCTGGTAATATCTTCCGCGGACAGGAGAATACCGCTTCCTTGGGGCTGGATATGGACAGGTCAGTGGCTGACTATATGGGGATGCTGGCTACGGTCATTAACGGCCTGGCTTTACAGAATGTCTTAGAAAAGATGCAGATGCCTACGCGGGTGATGACTGCGATTGAAATGCAGAGGATTGCTGAACCTTACATCAGAAGAAGGGCGATTCGGCATTTAGAAAAGGGTAGAGTGGTGATATTCGTAGCCGGGACGGGCAATCCTTATTTTACCACCGATACTGCCGCAGCCTTGCGGGCGATGGAGATAAATGCCGATGCTATACTCAAGGCCACCAAGGTAGACGGGGTTTACTCTGCCGATCCCCTGAAGGTCAAGGGGGCAAAGAAATTTGACCATCTGAAATACATTGATGTCTTAAGGAAGGGTTTGAAGGTAATGGATGCTACTGCGATGTAACG
>CAZKQC010000113.1:0-4024 GCA_964554825.1 uncultured Planctomycetales bacterium | reverse complement strand
TAAGTAACCTGGATGCCAAGCTTCGGGTGCAGATGCGCACCGAGATACATAAGCTGCACATCAGGCTGCAGACTACCATGATTTATGTGACCCATGACCAGGTTGAGGCCATGACTATGGGAGACAGGATTGCGGTAATGCGGGACGGCATCCTGCAGCAGGTAGCAGATCCTATCTCTATTTACGATTACCCCATAAACAAGTTTGTGGCAGGTTTTATCGGTTCCCCTCCCATGAATTTCATGCAGGGCAAAATTATCAAAAAAGACGGACGTATCTATTTTGACGAAGGTAAGATCGCAATTAAGATAGTCGAGGATATGTACGAAAAACTGCTTCCTTATAACGAGAGAGAAGTTGTTTTCGGTATACGCTCAGAGGATATTTATGACAAACTATTCGTTTCGGAGGCTCCGCCGGATAATATCGTAAGGGTCAACTGCGAAGTGGCCGAGCCTATGGGCTCAGAGGTATACCTCTATCTTAATACCGGAAAACATACTTTTATCGCCCGCGTAGGTGCGCACGACAGGCCCAAGATCAATCAGGATATGGACGTAGTTTTTGACATGAGCAAGGTGCACTTTTTTGATAAAGATACCGAGGCAACCATCATATAGATACAAAGATTTCATCCTTTCGTTAGGAAAGACCCTTCCCAGCAGGATCGCCTTCACTATTATATTTCTTCTGTTCCTTTACGTGTTCCTACCCCTTTTTCTGGCGGTTATTTTAGGAGGGCATCTTTTTAAGGTGCTGCCGTTATTTTACCTGGCAAGCATCCTCATTGTTTATTACCTTCTAAAAAAGAATACCGAAAAGAAATATTACCTTCAGATCGAAAGAGGACAGCTTCAGGAGAAAATCAATATACTCGCCGATCAGAATTCCAGAAGGATAAATAGTAAGGCCGTATTGCAGGAGAAGATAGGGCGCTACCAGAGCCTTAAGGAGATTATCGAGAATATCAACCGCGACCTTAACCTGGAGTCCATAGCCAACAGCCTTACCTCTATCGCCTTTTCGCTTGTCGCCAATCATAAGGGGACCTGCATACTTTATTTTGCGGACCCCCAGACCAACGAACTCAGTGTAGTAAAAACCAGGAAAGAAGACAAGAAGCTTGTAATAAAGGCTAAAAAAGGGGATATCTTTGATTCCTGGATTATACGGCATGTCAGTCCCCTGATAATAGAGGACGCTAGAAAGGATTTCCGCTTTGACCTGGAAAGGCTAAAAAGCCAGGATATGCGGGTTATTTCTTCTTTTATCGGCGCCCCGCTTATAAGCGACCACAAGTTTCTGGGGATATTGAGGCTGGATAATCAGGCCCCTGGTTTTTATGCTCAGGATGACTTAAGGCTCCTGGTAACAATTTGCGACCTTGGGTCTGTCGCCTTGGAAAACGGCGAGCTTTTTCATAAGATGCAGAATCTGGCCATACATGACGGGTTGACTTCCCTTTACACAAAAGGGTATTTCCTGGAACGCCTGAAAGAAGAATGCAAAAGGAGCATACGCCAAAAAATATCCTTTTCGCTCCTAATGCTGGATATAGACCATTTTAAAGATTACAACGATAAATTTGGTCATACCGCAGGAGATATAGTATTGAAAAGCCTCAGTTTCAGTATCGCCGATTTCCTGAAAGGGCTGGGCCCGATAGTAAGCCGTTTCGGCGGGGAGGAGTTTTGTGTTATTCTGCCCCGCATAGATAAAAAGAAGGCTGTTAGCGTTGCTGAGGAGTTACGCGTTCTTATAGAAAACAAAAAGATAAACCTGCGCGGCTGGGAGACCAATATTACCGTATCTATCGGGATTGCGGTTTTTCCCGATGATGCCTCCGAGGAGAGCGATCTGATACTGAAAGCCGACCGGGCGATGTATGAGGCAAAACAAAAGGGAAGAAACCGGGTTATCTGCGTATGAGCGCCAATACCATGCATCTGCTTATTTATGTGGCTTTGTTAATCGTATTAAATATCCTGCTGTATTCCTGGCTCAAGAGGTTCTTATACAGGCACAGCTTTGTTAAAACCAACAAGGAATACGAGAGCACTAACAATGAGTACAATGCCTCGCTTGCAGAGAACGCAGGGCTAGAACAGGAAAATCATGATTTAGAAAAGGCCCTGGAACAGACCATAGCTTTGTATGACCTTACCAAACAGATATGTAAGTATCTGGACGAGGAGAAGGTTTTTCTTAATTTTAAAGAAGAAGTAGGCAAACATGTCGAGTTAGCCGATTGTAAATTCCTGAAAAGTAGCGAAGACCTCGCGCCTTACAAAGACTACGTTATCTTGCAGCTGGATATAGACAAGAGCCCGGCCGGTTATCTCACAGCTAAACTTACCAAAGACCAGGACAAGGATAAATTCCATATCTTAGGACAGCAATTTCTGCTGGGCATAAAAAGAGCGATCCTTTACCAGAAGGTTCAGGAGTTAGCCATCACGGATAACCTTAGCGGAGTATTCAGCCGCAGGTATTACCTGGAGAGATTCATCGAGGAGGTGGAGCGTTCGCATAAATTTAACTATAGTTTCTCCTGCCTGATGATCGACATAGACCACTTCAAGGATTATAATGATCATTACGGGCATCTGGTAGGCGACGCGATACTGCGTGAGCTTTCCAAGACCATAAAAGAAAACATCAGGCAGATAGACTTAATCGGCCGCTACGGCGGAGAAGAATTTTCGATTATCCTCACCGAGACGGATAAAGAGCAGGCAAAATTTGCCGCTGAGCGTATCCGCCAGTCAGTGGAATCGAAGTTCATCCGGGTTTACGACGAGAACCTCAGGGTCACGGTAAGTATAGGCATATCTACCTTTCCCGGTGACGGCGCTGATATGGGCTCACTTATCGATAATGCAGATTCGGCGCTTTATTACGCTAAGCAGACAGGCCGTAACAAGGTGGCGGTTTTCGGCGAGAATAAGCGAGATTAGTCCTTGCAATTAGAATGACTTTAATATAAAATACAAAAGTTATGGCGGCTAAATTTGCGGTAAGCATAGACGTCGGCGGTACGAATTTAAGGGTTGCGCTCCTGGATTTGCGCTACCGGGTTATAGATAAAAGAGTTCTCGACACCGGCGCATTTTCGCTAAAAGATACCCTGATTGCGGCTATTATTTCTTCTGTAAAGAAGATCATAGCCGGCAATAGGTTACGGAATAAGGATATCCTGGGCGTAGGCCTGGGGTTGCCCGGACCTACAGATGAGCGCCGGGGTATAGTTCATTTTTTACCTAATATCCCGGGATGGCGCAAGGTAAACCTCAAACGCATCCTGGAAAAAGCATTAAAGTTGCCGGTATTTCTGGATAATGACGCCAAACTTATGGCCCTGGCAGAATCGAGGATAGGTGCGGCAGCAGGATTTAAAAACGCGCTCTGTCTTACGCTGGGGACGGGAGTGGGCGCAGGTATAATTATAGAAGGTAAATTATACCGGGGCGATGATAATGCCAGCGCAGAAATAGGGCATCTGCCTATTAACGAGATCGGCCCCGGGTGTAATTGCGGCGGAAGGGCCTGCCTTGAGACATACATTGGCAACAAACGGATTTTAAGACAGGCGCGCTTCCTATTCAAGAGGCAGATCTCGCTGGAAGAATTAAGCAGTCTGGCTAAAAGAGGCGATAAAAAAGCTACTGCCCTCTGGCAGGAGGTAGGAGGACACCTCGGCGTTGCGTTGGCTGGGGCAATAAATTTACTTAATCCCGGATGCATTGTTATCGGAGGCGGAATTAGCGGCGCAGGAAAAATATTATTCGATAAAGTAAAACAGGTTATTGCCGCCCGGGCAATGAAGGTGCAGTCGGGCAGGGTAAGGGTCTTTCGGGCCAGGCTCGGCAATGACTCCGGGCTCATCGGCGCAGCTATAATGGTAAAAGAGGGCAAAGCCTTATGAAGATATTCATTGACAGCGCTAACATAAAAGAGATAAAAGAGGCAGCCAGCTTAGGCGTAATAGACGGCGTGACTACTAGCCCTACCCTTATTGCTAAAG
>CAZKQC010000112.1:0-4030 GCA_964554825.1 uncultured Planctomycetales bacterium | reverse complement strand
TTTGAGGGGCTGTTGGGCGATGAGCCTGTGAGGGTTCAACTCCCTCTCCTCGCACTTACAATAAAGTGTTTTGCGGTAGAAATTATATTGGAAAAGCGGTAAGCGGTTATTTGGGAGGCCTGCGTTCAGTCTTACGCTGGTCTTTGACGTAATTACTTCTTTCCAGCTTTTTGGCGTATGATTTTAGCTCTGCTCCGATTTCTCCTATTTGGGCTACGTGTTCTATTTTTCTCGCCTCGTTAGTTACCACTCCGATAGATACGGATAATAAGGGTATCTTTTGTTCTTTGCCCTGGCGGTCATGAGAAATGGTATAGCCGTTTTTTCTGTCGATATCATTATAGAAAGACGGCGACTTTTGTTCGAACTCCGAGATAATTTCCTTGCAGATATTGTCCGCGCTCTTGGGCAGGGTAACTACTACAAAGTCATCTCCTCCGATATGCCCGATAAAATCATCAGAGTTTCCGAATCTCTGCGTTGCCTGGATTAAAATGCGGGCAGTTTCGCGGATTACTTCGTCCCCGTGTTCAAAACCGTATTTATCGTTATAAGCCTTGAACTTATCCAAGTCGATATAGCAGACCGCGAAGAAGACATGTGTTTCAATGCGGCTGGTTAGCTCGTTAAGTATAGAGACGTTGCCCGGGAGCCTTGTTAAGGGATTAGCCTCCAGGTCTCTTTCCGTGCGACGCAGGATCATGTGGATACGCGCCAGTAGTTCCTTTGGCTCAAAAGGCTTGACTATATAGTCATCCGCTCCAGCGTTGATGCCTCCGACCTTGTCGCTGACCTCGCCTTTGCCGGTGACCATAATTATAGGGACGTGCCTTAACAAGAGGTCCTGTTTTACCTTAAGACACACCTGTTGTCCGTTCATCTTTGGCATATTGTAGTCAAGCAAGACCAGGTCCAGGGGTTTTGACTGAATAAGGCGTATTGCCTCTTCGCCATCCTTAGCTTTTAATATCTCATAATTTTCTTCGGCAAGCGTGATCTCCAGGACATCCAGTATGTCGGGATCATCATCAACCAGTAGTATTCTTGGCTTCGACACGCACTCCCCCTCTTATTTTAAAACTGGCAGGGTAAAGCTAAACGTACTACCTTTGTCCAGCTTGCTCTCTACCCAGATTTTTCCTTTATGTGCTTCAATAATGTGTTTTACCAGGGATAATCCCAACCCGGTTCCTTTGACCTGCTGGTTGACGTCATTATCTACGCGGTAAAATTCCTCAAACAGCAGGGAGATCGATTCCGCGGGTATGCCTATGCCGGTATCCGATATGTCTATCTGAACCATGCCATCTTTTATCTGGGCGTGTATGCTGATTTTTCCTTTTTCGGGAGTAAATTTTACGGCGTTGCCCAGCAGATTGATAAAGACGCGTTCTATCTGAATGCGGTCTGCCACTACCGGCGGCAGGGTTCCTTTTATCTCCGTGAGCAGATCAATATTCTTATTTTTGCATTGTATCATAATGAGATCGGAAGTCTTGGCAATAATCTCCCGCAGATCCTGTCCCTCCATTCTCATTATTACCCTGCCTGATTCAATACGCGCTATATCCAGGAGGCCATCTACCATCCGTACCAGCTCGTCGCTGTGCAGGTTTATCTTGGCCAGTCTTTCTTTTACGGCAGCAGGCAGATGCCCAAGCTTCTCTTCTAAAAGTATAGCTGCGTAGCCTTTGATAGAAGTCAGGGGGGTTCTAAGTTCGTGCGAGACGCTTGAGATAAAATTTGTCTTACGCTTACTTATTGTTTTTACTTCCTCCAAGACACTGGTTAATTCGCGCGTTCGTTCCTCCACCTTTTTTTCCAGCTCCTGCTGCGCCCGCCAGGTTTTTTCAAAGAGGCGAGAGTTTTCTATAGCCTGGCCGATCTGGTTGGCCAGGATGGTAATGAGTTCTTCATCGCCTGCGGTGATGGCTACATCCATGTTTTCCGTGCCCACGAACAAGAGGCCTTTTTTTCCTTCCTTGGGCAGTATGGGGGAGATGACAAAGGCATTGATTTTGAAGACATGGCTCAGTTTTTGTTTATCAATCTGGGTGTTTTGTTGCAGGGAGGTGGACGATATGGTTTTTTCTCGGGTGATCAGGTCCAGATATTTATCCTGTTCCGAATCCACAAAAGATTTGATGATGTATCCCTCATCTTCAAGGTAGCCCAGGCTCAAGTGGATACTGAACCTGTTATCCCGCTCATTCCATAAGAATACGCAGGCCTTTTCAAAACCCAACTCTTCTAGGTATGCGTTAGTTATTCGTTTAAAGATCTGGCTTTCTTCAAGGGTAGTGCTTAACGAACGAGAGAGGCTCTGCAGGGCGTAGAGGCCGGCTATTTTCTTGTCCAACTCCTCTTGAGTTTTGTTTAATTCCATATCCGTGCGTACGATGAGCTTGGCTTGCCCATCCATCTCTTCGAGGGAGCGGTTTAGTTTGTCAGTTATTTTCTGTAGTTCAGTAACCTTATTTATTTTGAAAAAGAGGGCAATGGCAAGTCCGGCAATGGCAAGTATATTGATTATTACCAGCAAGGTTATAATTATATCGGATATTACCTTTGGATTATCCATTTTTCCTTTAGCCTCCGAAAGCTAAGATAGCTACTGTCTGGTTATGAAAGTAGGCTTGTCCCTGGTAGCTGACCGCCATAAGCGGAGCCTGTTCGCCATAAGTGTAAAGGCCTATGAGCGGGGTGTTTTCACCAAGGCCTTTGCGGATGATTTCTAATTCTCGCTCTGCATCCCTGCGCAGCAGCATATATCTTGATATTGAATCAAAGACCAGGGCGAAATTATTCATCTTTTTTGTTTCGAAAACAGCTAATTTGCTGGAAAGCCCAACCCTTGCTTCTTGAGTTGCCTGGAGCGTTGCTTCCAAGCAAGACTCTTTTGTACCGATCATTAATCTTATCAAGCTGCCTTCTGAAATATTGCCTTGCAGGCGCATAGAGCCGTTATTTTCTATAGAGAGTATGTTTCTTAAGAGGTATTCCGCCTCTCCCGTAAGATACATACCCAGCGGGTAAAGGATAGATATGCGTTTGAGTTCTTTGCGTAATTGTGTTATATTGCGGTCAAGGTATTCCTCGTAGATCCTTACTGCCGGCTGGCCGTCTATTTCATAGACGACATTGCCCTGTGCCTTGGTTACTGTGCGGGGCTTACCCAGAGGTTTCCACCCGTGCTTTATCCCTAAACCGAAATTAAATTTTCCTCCCAGGATCAGGCCTACCGCGCTGTCGTTGAGGATATCCTGGTTAAAATAGACATAGGTTTTTAAGTAGCGCCTATTATCTGAGGCAGAGGCGCCTGCCAGCGGGAAGCTCTTGCCCAATCTTTCCTGAAGGCCATTGATAAAATTTGACCCCTCATCCATGAGCCCGTCAGAAAAAGTAATGCTGATGACCCGCCGTATGTCTTTAAATCCGGAAAGGAGTTTTTCTCCTAATTCCCTGCCCGCGTTTAAAGACGTTTTGGCCTTTATTTCTCTTACGAAGGCGGTGTTAAAATAGACCCCGCTGGAGAAGCTTAGCAGCATCACTACCAGCCCGTGTTTGTGGATACCCTGGTTAGATATAATGGCTGCTCCGCTGGAGCCTATGATCGGTACATGGCCCAGAGAGGCGCTTAGCACTTTCATCATGATAGGGTAGGCTAGGTCTATAGAACTGAAGGCGATTGCCAGGTCGATTCTTTCGCCGCGCATATTATTTACGGCTATTCTGGCTGCCTCTTTTGCTGCGAGGTTTGGGTCTTTTTCCGTACTCAGGCCGACACTGGTATACATATGCCTAGGGGTGCCCTATCTTTACTCCGCACCGCTATTTTTAGGTTTACTATACACTATTTGTTTTTACAATTCAATATGAATGTCTCGCCTCAAAAGAAGGCAGATAAAATTCGTTGACTTGACAAGGTTATTAAATTACAATAATTCAGAATTACGGCCCCATCGTCTAGCCCGGTCTAGGACGCGTGGTTCTCAGCCACTAAACACCGGTTCAAATCCGGTTGGGGCTA
>CAZKQC010000111.1:0-4101 GCA_964554825.1 uncultured Planctomycetales bacterium | reverse complement strand
TATAAAACGCCTATCCCGATATCGTCAATCCCGGCAGAGAATGCCCTATCCACTGCCTCCAGCCTGTTATCCGGGTCGCTCTTTGGCCCCTCGGGGTGGACCCTGCGGTAAGTCCCTTCGTGATAGGTCTCCTGAAAGACCTGGTATGTGCCGATCCCTGCTGCCTTTAACTTTTTAAATTCATCGGTTGAGAGCGGGGCGCAATTTACATTCACCCTTCTTATCTTATGCGGAGCAACTGTCACGGAATAAATCGCCTCTACCGATTGAGCCAGGTAATCGATATTGCTCTTACCCTGCGGGGCTGACTCGCCGGCAACCATAAGTATGCGCTTATGCCCGCGCTTAAGCAGCCATGCGGTCTGGGCCTTTATCTCATCCGTACTCAGGGCCTTTCTCTTAATCTCTTTATTATCCGACTTAAAGGCGCAATAAAGGCAGTTGTTGGCGCAGATATTGCTGATATAGAGCGGGACAAATAAGACTATGCGCTTGCCGTAAATCTTTTCTTTGACAAAAGCCGCTGTGGAGAATATTTTACCGAGATTATCTTCATCTTCTATTGAAAGGAGTGTTGCGGACTCTTTGAGGGTAAGCCTCTTAAGCGAGCGGGATTTTAAAAGTATCCTCTCGACCTCTTCGGCGTCAGGTCGCCTCGCAGGATAAAGCAGATTATTTATCTTTTCTTCATTTACAAATTTCATTTGGCAGCATCTTGTTTTCTATAGCTCTGTAATATCTCGGAGACCCTCTTGGGGGTAAGCGTGCCGTAGATCCTTCCGTCTATCATCATCACCGGGGCCAGGCCGCAGGCGCCCAGGCAGCGCGCCTCCTGCAGGGTAAACAGGTTATCTTCGCTTGTGCCTCCGATATCCACTTTTAATTCTTCCTTTAATTTATCCAATATCTCTCCTGCGCCCCTTATATAACAGGCAGTCCCCAGGCAGATAGCAATGACATGCCTGCCGCAGGGTTTGAGGTTGAAATAATGGTAGAAGGTAGCCACCCCCCAGATATGGGCAGTAGGTATCCCCATAGTAATGGCTACTTCATCCATCGCCTCTTTATTCAAATAGCCATAAAGCTCCTGCACCTTATGCAGTATGGCGATAAGATTTGACTCTGACCTGGCCTTACCCTTAAGTGAATCCATGTAATCTTTTACCTCTTGCATCTTATTATCGACAGTCGCGATCATCAATGCACCTCTCCTCTTATCTAACAGTTAACTCCTGCGGCACAATACCCCTGGGCTCCCGAGCCTTATAATGCGTATGCAGCAGTTTATGCGAAAGCTCACCGAGCGGCTTACCTAAAAATTCCTTGTAGAGCCTGCGGATATCCGGATTATTATGGCTCCTCCTGATAGTCTTATGCCGGTCGATTCCGTAGAGCGCCTCTGCGCGCCTGGCCAAACATTCTTCATCAAGCGGCAATGAATTTGAGCCGGCATAAGGCTGGCCTCCGCCTCCGACGCACCCTCCGGGGCAGCCCATTATCTCGACAAAATGATACCTGGAGGGGTCGCGCCTTACGATATTTAAAAGCTCATTGGCATTTCCCAGGCCATGCGCCACAGCAACCCTGATCTCAGTGCCATCAAGCATAAACTTCCCCTCTTTTATCCCTTTTAGCCCGCGAATATCGTTTATCTCGATATCAATAAGCTCCTCTCCGGTATAAAGCTCATACGCCGTCCTTAGCGCTGCCTCCATAACTCCGCCGGTTGTGCCAAATATTGCTCCGGCGCCGGATGATAACCCTAATGGTTTATCAAAATCTTCTCCCTGTATATGCACAAAGTCTATCCCGGCTGACTTAATCATCCAGGCGATCTCGCGGGTAGTAACCACGATATCCACTCCCAGCATACCATTGACTTTTAACTCAGGCCTGGCTGCCTCGTATTTCTTGGCAGTGCAGCACATGATTGCCACGCTCAAGATTTTTCTAGGGTCAGCCTTGATCTTATCCGCAAAATAAGTCTTGATCATAGCACCCATCATGGACATGGGAGATTTGCAGGTAGAGACATTCTCTATTAAATCAGGATAGAACTGCTCCAGACATTTCATCCAGGCGCTGGAACAGGAAGTAATCATCGGGAGTTTTCCCTTACCCTTAACCCTTTCTAAAAATTCGCTTGCCTCCTCCATAACGGTCAGGTCAGCGGAGAGCTGCGTATCAAAGACATAATCGAAGCCTAATTTTCTTAAAGCCGCCGCAGTCTCTCTTTCCCGGGCAATACCCGGTTCAAGCCCAAAGGCCTCGCCTATTGCCGCCCTGACTGAGGGAGCGATCTGGGCAACCTTTATGTATGCTTTATCCTGCAGCTTTTCAAAGAGCTCCTGGGAATAATTCTTCTCGACGAATGCGGCAGTAGGGCAGACATTGATGCACTGGCCGCAGGTAGTGCAGACACTTTCGGAAAAAGGCATATTATAGGCCGGCATGACTACAGTCTTAAAGCCGCGATGGGCATAGCCAAGCGCATTTACCTTCTGAATCTCTGAACAGAGACGCACGCACCTGCCGCAGAGGATACATTTATTAGGGTCGCGGATTACCGAAGTAGAAGAAAGGTCTTTCTCATAATGTTTCTTCTCGCCTTCAAAATGCCGATGCCGCATACCCATGGCATAAGCCAGACGCTGCAACTCGCAGATACCGTCCCTTTCGCAGGTATGACAATCCTCAGGATGATTATCCAGTATCAGCTCTACGATATCGCGCCTGGCAGTGCGCAGCTCCTTGGTATGCGTCCTGATCTTCATCCCCTCGGCAACCGGAAAGGCGCAACTGGCCACATAATTCTTAGCCCCTTCCACTTCCACTATACATACGCGGCAGGCGCCTTCTATGGAAAGCTTGGGGTGATAACAGAGCCTGGGGATATGATAGCCCAGCTTATCCGCAGCCTGCATAATAGTTTGAGCAGCCTCCACTTCATAGGGCTTATCATTTATAAAAATAGTGACCTTCTTTTTCTCATCCATTAGCTCATTCTCCTTAAAATTTAGTGATTGCGCTGAATTTACAGGCCTTAAAACACATCCCGCAATGAATACATTTTTCTTTGTCGATCAAATGCTTGGTCTTAAGCGTGCCGGTAATAGCTGCCACCGGGCAGGCCTTCTTGCATAACCCGCAGCCTACGCACTTATCCGTAATTTCATAAACCAGGAGCGCAGTGCAGAAATGCGCGCGGCATTTTTTATTTTTAATATGCTCTTCATACTCCACGCGGAAATTCTTGATGGTGCTAAGCACCGGATTAGGGGCAGATTGGCCCAGGCCGCACAAAGAGGACTTTTTAATCATCGTCCCCAGCCGCTCTAATTTTTCTATATCCCCCTCTACGCCCTTACCCTCGGTGATCCTGGTAAGTATCTCAAGCATCCTCTTGGTCCCCTCCCTGCAGGGAGTGCATTTTCCGCAGGATTCATTCTGGGTAAACTCTAAGAAGAACCTGGCGATATTTACCATGCAGGAGTCTTCGTCAATAATGATCATCCCGCCTGAGCCCATGATCGAGCCTGCCTTAGCCAGGGAATCGTAATCGATCTGGGTATCCAGATATTCCTGGGAAAGACAACCTCCGGAAGGCCCTCCGGTCTGCACTGCCTTGATCTTTTTATTATTGGGGATACCTCCTCCTATATCAAAGATAATCTCACGCAGGGTTGTGCCCATAGGCACTTCAACTAAGCCGGTATTATTTATCTTGCCTGCTAGGGCAAAGACCTTGGTGCCTTTGCTCTTTTCCGTGCCGATTGAACTGAACCACTCTGCTCCGTCAACGATGATCACCGGTATATTCGCCCAGGTCTCTACGTTATTGATCAACGTGGGCTTATCAAATAAGCCCTGCACCGAAGGAAAGGGAGGCCGGGGTCTGGGCATACCGCGGTGGCCTTCGATAGAATGAATTAGCGCAGTCTCTTCTCCGCAGACAAATGCGCCCGCGCCCAGGCGTATCTGAATATCAAAGGAAAAATCAGAACCCAGGATATTCTCGCCTAAGAATCCCTCCTGGCGCGCAGCAACAATCGCCTTCTCCAGGCGCTTCACTGCCAGGGGGTACTCTGCGCGGATGTAGAT
>CAZKQC010000110.1:0-4147 GCA_964554825.1 uncultured Planctomycetales bacterium | reverse complement strand
GTCTAAGATTGCTATCGGCTCGGGAGGGCTTTTCGGAAAAGGTTGGCTGTCAGGGACGCAGAGCCAATTGCATTTTCTGCCCGAGTCACACACTGATTTTATCTTTGCCACTTTTAGTGAGGAATGGGGAATGTTAGGTAGCGCGGTACTTTTATTTTTGTATTATCTCTTGGTCAGACAGGGGATTAAGATCGGCTGCAAGACCCATGATTCCTTCGGCAGGCTCTTGGCCTTGGGGATATCTCTGATGTTGGCCATACAGATTTTTATCAATGTCTCCATGAATTTGGGAATGGCTCCGGTGGTGGGCTTGCCTTTGCCTTTAATGAGCTATGGCGGTTCTTCTTTAATCATGACCTTTATCGCGCTCGGGATATTAGTCAATATTGACAGGACCAGGACAGTGTTTTAGTTGATAGCTATTGACTATAGACCATAGACTATAGACTATGTTAGACGATATCTTATCACAAGTTCAGAAGCCGGCTAGATACATCGGCGAAGAATGGAATGTCTCTCGCAAGGAGTTCGCTAAGGCCGAGATTAAATTTGCCCTCTGTTTTCCCGATTTATACGAGGTAGGGATGAGCAATCTGGGGCTGCGCATAATTTATGGCATATTAAATAATATCCCCGGAGTAGCCTGCGAAAGATTCTTTGCCTGCGCACTAGATATGGAGGAGCTATTGCATGCGCAAAATATGAAAATATTTTCCTTAGAGTCCAAAAGGCGCTTGAAAGAATTTGACCTCGTGGGTTTTTCCCTGGCGCATGAATTAAACTACGTCAATGTTTTGAGTATGCTGGATTTGGGGGGTATTCCTCTAGAATCTCACCTGCGCGATGAGTCGCATCCTTTGATTATAGCAGGAGGCCCGTGCGCCCTGAATCCCGAACCCATGCATGAGTTCATGGATCTATACCTTATCGGAGAAGCCGAAGAGGCGATTGTTGAGATTATAGATTTGTACCGGCAGCATAAAGATAAATTTAAATCAGGCAAGATATGCAGGCGGGATTTATTAATCATGTTTGCGCATATCGAAGGCGTATATGTTCCCTCTCTATATGAAGTAACTTATAATTCCGCAGGGAAGATAGAAAAGTTTAGGCCTAATGCCGATGGAGTTCCCGTTAAGATAAAAAAGCGTTTCGTCCGGGATTTGGAAAAGTCATATTTTCCCACGGAGTGGCTAGTGCCGAACATCCAAATCATTCATGATCGGATTATCTTGGAGATTATGCGGGGCTGCCCGAATAGCTGCCGCTTCTGCCAGGCGAGGTCTTTGTATTACCCTTACAGAAACAGGCAGGTGCAGACTGTATTAGGCTTGGCCCAAGAGGCATATCAGAGGAGCGGTTACGAAGAGATATCCCTGGCAGGCTTATCCGTGAGCGATTATCCGCAGGTGGAAAAACTTTTAACGCAATTGTTCAATGCCTTTAAAACAAAAGACGTCAGTATATCTTTGCCTTCTTTAAAACCGCGCTCTGCGGCGGGGAATCTCTTTGCGCTCATAGCTAGCGTGAAAAAAACCGGACTTACCTTTGCTCCGGAGGCTGCCAGCGAAAGATTGCGTGCGATGCTGAATAAAGATTTTAATACGCAGGATTTTTTTAACATATTGGAACAGGCCTACCTTTGCGGCTACCAGCACATAAAACTCTATTTTATGATCGGCCTACCCTTTGAAGAAAAGGAAGACCTAGATGCCATCCGGGATTTTGCCCTGGCAGCCTCGGAGTTAAGAAGAAAGATAGCCAAGAGGCCGGCGCAGGTCAATATCAGCGTAAATACGCTTATCCCCAAACCGCATACACCGTTTCAGTGGTTGAGGATGCCAGACTTAGAAACCATAATAGATAAGCAGGCGTATCTAAAAGGAAAGATAAGCCGCCGTAACTTTCGGATAGCCATGCACAATCCTTACATTAGTATCATGGAGGCCATCCTTTCCCGCGGCGATAGAAGATTGAGCAAAGTGATCCTTTCCGTTTTTAACCAGGGCGCAAGGTTTCAGGCCTGGGAAAATTATTTTGACTTCCAGAAGTGGAGGGAGGCATTCGCTGCCTGCCAGATAGACCCAGCTTTTTATCTGCAGGAAAAATCACCGGATGAAATCCTGGCCTGGGATTTTTTAGATGTAGGCGTAAGCAAAGAATACTTACTTTCTGAAATTCCACAGGCACCACTGCCGTTAAAATAACCTATTGCCATAAAACGAGATAATGAGTATAATATTTACCGTACTTTAAAATTAAGGAGGGGGGATGATGGTAGATAATAATATTAATAATAAGCAAAGCCCGGCTGCTGCCAAAGGTATCAGGTATAAGTTACGGATTGCCTTTTATATGTCTTTTTTGCCGTTATTAAGCTGTATCTATATCATCTTGAATTACATCTTCCCTAATGTGGGCTTGAACATAGATATGGCCCTTTATATCATTGCCAATATGCTTATCTGCCTGGCCGGTTTTTTGCTCGTCAAGAACGTATTCGGTCATATCTCAGCTTTAAGCAAAGAGGCCAGAATAATCGTCAACGGCAACCTAGACCATAGAATAGATTCCGCGAGGAAAGACGAAATGGGGGAGCTGGCCGATTCCTTAAACCAGTTGACCCAGCGTATCCGCGATAAGGTAGAGGAATTAAAGAATTACGGGCAGAAGACCACGGAATTGAACTTGGAGATTCAGCGTAGGATTCTCGTATTGTCCAGTTTATTGGAGATAAGTTCTCTGATCTCCCAGAACTCAAAATTGGATGATATCCTCAAGTTGACATTGGAGAAGGCGCGTCTGATCACCAATTCCGATGTGGTGTATCTGCTTTTCCGGGAGGAAGGCATTGAGACTTTCTCCATGAGGATAGCTGAAGGCATAAATTTGACACAACTCCTGCAGATAAATATAGAACCGGAAGATGCGCTTTTTAGCAGGGTGATAAAAACGCACAAGCCTTTGATTATCGATAAACAAAGGCTCATCCCTAAGAATCTGGAAGACATATTCCTGGAGAAATTCAAGCTGAAGAATACGATTGCCCTGCCCATCCATTTGAAGAATAAGCTGATTGGTATCTTTGGCATAGGCAATAATGAAGAAGAGTTTCTCTATATGAAGGACGATATAGAATTACTGGATATCTTTGCCAAGCAGATAGCTATTGCCGTTGAAAACGATGCCCTGGCAAACCGGGTGCAGAAGCTGGAAATAAAAGACGCGCTTACCGGTTTATACAACGAGGCATTTATCCGCAATTGCCTGCGCGAGGAGATCAGGAGGGCAATTATCTACCGCCGCCCCTGTGCCTTTGTTCTGATCAACGTGGATAACTTTAAGCTGTTTGCGCAGAATTCCGGCACCCTGCAGGCTGAAGCCGCCTTGAAAAAGATCGCTACCTTGGTTAAAGATTCCGTTACAGAAGTTGACCGGGTGGCCAGAATCGGCAACAACGAATTCGCGATAGTATTGCCGGAAAGGAACAAACGCCAGGCTCAGGGCGTTGCCGAGGAGATCCGCAAGAAAATAGAATTCAGCTTTAGCGAAGAGCGGGAAGCAGGGAGAAAGTTTACCGTCAGCGCAGGAGTCAGCGAAAACCCCCTGGATGGCGTGGAAGCGGAAGAGCTGATGGTAAAGGCTAAACAGGCACTCTCCATGGCCAAATCACAAGGCAAGAACCGGGTCGTCGTATAAAACCTTAAAATAACCATGAGAAGAATTATTAATAAACAATTAGGGGAATTGCTTATTGAACGCGGCATTATCAATCAGCATCAATTAGATAAGGCATTGGATTATCAGCGGGATAAGGGTGGGCTTATAGGTGAGATATTGGTGGAGTTGGGTTTTGTTAAAGAATACGATATCGCCCAGGCCCTGACTGCGCAATACGGTTTTCCCTATCTGCCTTTAGCTAACTACGAAATTAATCCGGATGTAATCAGCGTCGTTCCCGGCCGGGTTGCCCGGCAGTACCTGCTTATACCCATAGACAAAATCGGAAACAATCTCACCTTGGCGATGTCCAATCCGCTCAACATCCAGGCAATAGAAGACGTGGAGTTGCTCACTGGATGCAATGTCCAGACATTTGTCTCTACCTCATCCGATATTAAAGCGACAATAGAGAGATGTTATAAAG
>CAZKQC010000109.1:0-4202 GCA_964554825.1 uncultured Planctomycetales bacterium | reverse complement strand
CGCTATTGACCTCTGAGCGCGATAATACGGATAAGATAGTGGAGTATATTAACGAATCCAACCGCATGGGGATGAGGGTCTTGCCCCCGGATATCAACGAAAGCAATGCCTTATTTGAGGTGGTGGACCAAAGCACTATCAGGTTTGGCCTGTTGGCAGTGAAGAACGTAGGCCATGGCGCTATCGAGTCAGTGCTCCAGGCCAGGGGTAATGGTAAATTCAGTTCTCTGGAGGACCTCTGCCGCAGGATTGATGCGCGCCTGGTGAATAAAAAGGTCCTGGAGAGCCTGATAAAATGCGGGGCCCTGGATTATTTCGGGCTTCCCCGGGCGCAGATGGTTGCCGGATTGGAGAATATACTGGAGTTATCCTCTAAAAAGCAGAGGGATCATGCCAAGGGCCAGCTTTCTTTCTTTGACCAGGGGCCGGAAGGGAACGGATTTAAGGAAAGCTTAAGAAATATGCCGCAGGTTAAAGAATGGCCTGAGCCGCAGCTGTTAGCGTTTGAGAAAGAGATGCTGGGCTTTTATGTTACCGGCCACCCCCTGGCGCGTTACGCGCACCAGCTAAAACGGTTTACCTCGACTTCTACGGCAAACCTCGCGCAGCATAACGACGGGGAAGAGGTAAAGATAGTGGGGCTGATTACCAAAATAAAAAAGACAGTTACCAGGGTAAAGCAGGAGAGGATGGCGATCCTTAAGCTGGAGGATTTAGAGGGGTCAGTGGAGATCCTGGTTTTTCCCCAGGCCTTTCAGAAAGTAGCAACCTATATCCAGCCCAATACGGTGGTTCTGGTAAGGGGCAGGCTTAATCTCAGGGAAGACACCCCTAAGATTATTGCCAACGATTTATTTCCGATTGAGGAGATATATAAACTGATTACTGCCCTGAATATCAATCTTTCAGGGATGCAGGAGAATATATTCGAAAGCTTAAAAGAGCTTCTGGCATCATCGCGCGGTAACATACCTATATACCTTCATTTAAACACGCCTGCGAAATCCAAAACACAGCTGGTGGTAGGCGAAGGCCTGTTTGTCTCTCCTTCGGAAAAACTAATCCAGGATATAGAAAACCTCCTGGGAGAAGAGAGATTGACGCTGGTGATATAACTAAGAAATTTCTCCTTGACCTGATTAGCTTTTTGTGTTATATTGCCGTTTAATGTAACTTTCTGCTGGTATTAGAGTTAGGGATAAAAGGAGGTGACGAATGACGAAGAAAGATATTATCCTGAAGGTATCGGACGAAACCAACCTTAAACAGATAGATGTTAAAAGAGTAGTGCAAAAGACATTTGACTGTATTACCGAGGCATTGGTAAGAGGAGAAAAGATAGAGCTGCGTAATTTCGGTATCTTCAAGGTAAAACAGAGGAAGAGCCGTACCGGAAGAAACCCTCGCACTGGCCAAGTAGTCCCGGTCCCGCCTAGAAAAGTAGCAGTCTTTAAACCAGGCCTGGAGATGAAGAGCAGGCTCAGGTAGGGCAACTTATTCTATAGGTTACAATTATATGTTTAAAAGAGTCCCCGGGACAAAAGATATCCTGCCTCCGGAAATATCCCAATGGCAAAGCATAGAAGAGATAGGACGCAAGATTTTCTCTCTCTATAATTATCAGGAGATAAGGACGCCCCTTATTGAAGAGGAATCCTTATTTAACCGTTCTCTCGGTGAATCTACGGAGATAGTCCGTAAGCAGATGTTCCTGGTAAAAAGAGAGAAGGATACTTATTGCCTGCGGCCTGAAGGCACTGCCTCGATTGTACGCGCATATATAGAGAATAATCTTGATAAGACTCAAGGGTTTATTAAGCTTTATTATATCGCTGCGATGTTCCGCGCTGAGCGTCCTCAAAAAGGAAGGCTTAGGCAATTCTACCACATAGGCTGTGAAGTTATCGGTTCCGGTGAGCCAGAGGTAGATGTGGAGGTCGTTTCTCTTGCGGATAGGATGCTTAACTCATTCTCCATAGAGGGATACCAGATTCAGATTAATAGCCTGGGTTGTTTAGAGGATAAGAAGAAGCTGGTAGATCTTATGCGTCAGCAGCTAAAACCCAAGGTCAATAAACTTTGCGACGACTGCCGCACCCGATTTAAGGACAATATCCTTAGGGTCCTGGACTGCAAGAATGAATCCTGCCAGCAGGTAGTAAAAAATGCCGGCTTTGCCCATGATCACCTCTGCCAGGAATGTAAGCAGCACTTTGATTTTGTGAAAAAAGCCCTGGAGACCCTGGGAATTAAATACCAGGTTAATCCGTATCTTGTGCGCGGCCTGGATTATTATACGCGCACGGTCTTTGAAATCAAACATCCTGAGCTTGGGGCCCAGGATGCGATAGGGGCAGGCGGCAGGTATGACAACCTGGTAAAGGAGCTTGGCGGCCCTGATCAGTCTGCTATTGGATTCGCCTTTGGCATAGAAAGGTTGTTGTTAGCCGCAAAACCTGCCGCGGCAGGGGAAAACAGCCCCCTGGTTTTTATCATCAGCTTAGGGGATGAGGCAAAAAAGGCGAGCCTTAAGCTTTTGGATGTTTTGCGCAAAAAAGGCATTCGGACCGATATGGATTATGAGTTCAGGTCTTTAAAAGCAGCGCTGCGTAAGGCAAATGACTATAGCGCCAGGTTTGTATTAATAATCGGCGATGACGAACTTAAAAATAAAACAGTGACTTTAAAAGATATGGAGTCAGGCGCTCAAAAGGCAGTCAAAGAAGAAGAGCTGGAGAAAGAATTATGTTAAGAACGCATAACTGCGGGCAATTAAACGCAAGCGATATCGATAAAGAGGTTACTCTCTGCGGCTGGGTAGCTACCAGGCGCGACCACGGGAAGCTTGTCTTTATCGATATCCGCGATAGATACGGGATTACCCAGGTAGTATTTATACCTAAAGAGTCGGCGGATGCGTATACTAAAGCGCAGGACTTAAGAAATGAGTTTGTGATTAAGGTAAGCGGTAAGGTAAATAAACGTCCGGGTAACACCGTGAATCCTAAATTGCCTACAGGAGAAATAGAGGTCTTGGGCCACGAACTAGAGATCCTAAACCCCAGCCTTACCCCGCCTTTTGAGATAGAGGAAGACCTGGATATCACCGAGGAGATGCGCCTGAAATACCGCTACCTTGACTTAAGAAGAAGGAAGGTATTCCGTAACTTCGTGCTTAGGAGCAATCTCTACAAGATTATCCGCGCATTCCTGGATAAAAATGGTTTCATAGAATCCGAGACTCCGATCCTGACCAAGTCCACCCCTGAGGGAGCGCGCGACTATCTGGTGCCCTCAAGGCTCAATCCGGGCGAGTTCTTTGCCCTGCCCCAGTCACCGCAGCTTTTTAAGCAGATCCTCATGGTTTCCGGTATTGAACGCTATTACCAGATTGCAAAATGCTTCCGCGATGAAGACCTGCGTGCAGACCGTCAGCCTGAGTTTACCCAGCTGGATATGGAGATGTCTTTTATAGATGAAGAGGATGTTTTCTCGGTAATAGAAGGCCTGATGCAGTTAATATTTAAAGAGATAAAAGGCCTGGACTTGAAGATCCCTTTCCCCCGCATGACTTTCGAGCAGGCGCAAAAAGGTTATGCTACGGATAAGCCGGATTTAAGGAAAGAGCAGGAGGGAGAATTTGCCTTTGTCTGGGTATACGATTTCCCCCTCTTTAAATACGATGAGGAAGAAAAGCGCTGGGTAAGCGAACACCATCCCTTTACCTCACCGAGAACGCAAGATTTAGCTCTGCTCGATGATTCGCCGGACAAGGTGAAGGGCCGCTGCTACGACCTGGTTCTTAACGGCATGGAACTTGGGTCAGGCTCTATAAGGATCCACAATCAAGGGCTGCAGGAGAAGATCTTTAAGATTATCGGATTAGAAAAAGAAGAGGCATATAAGCGTTTTGGTTTCCTTCTGGAGGCTTTTCAGTATGGGGCGCCTCCTCACGGAGGCTTTGCCTTTGGCATAGACAGGCTGCTTGCGCTCTTAGCCGGTGAAGCAAGCATCAGGGAGGTAATAACTTTTCCAAAAACGCAGAAGGCATTTTGTCTCCTGACTAATGCGCCTTCTACCGTGGAAGAGAAGCAGCTGAAAGAATTAAGCATAGCCATAAAAAAACATAAATGACACCCGGCGCTAGCGCCGGTGCTGTGTCTGTACACAAGGAGGAGAAATGAATAAGAAATATTTTTTGT
>CAZKQC010000108.1:0-4216 GCA_964554825.1 uncultured Planctomycetales bacterium | reverse complement strand
ATCCGCTTCGGAATAAAAAGAAACTGCCCTGGAATCAAAATCCTCTATAATATCTGTAGCGATTGCCTCGGCTGCCGCCGGCCGGGTAACCACTACAAAATCATCGCCTCCGATATGGCCCACAAAATCATCTGCCTCGCCGCGTAACTTCACGCTTTTAGAGATAATCCCGGCTGTTTCTTTAATCACCTGATCTCCGCGTATATGGCCGTATTTGTCATTATACGACTTAAAATTATTTATATCGATATAATGGAAAGAAAACTGCCCGCGTTCCTCTATCCTGCGCGTAAGCTCTCTTTCTATGAGTTTATTCCCCGGAAGCTTTGTAAGGGCATTAGCGTTAAAATTATGCGCTGCGCTGCGCAGTGCCAGCACAATCCTGATCTCCAGGTCTATCGGGTCAGGAGGTTTGATCAGGTAATCATCCACCCCCTGCTCTATGCTTAAAAGGTCTCGCCTCAGCTGCCTTTTATCTATAAGCACAATAGTAGGTATATAAGAGGTGGTGAAATCACTCTTTATTTTCTTGCATATCCGAAGCCCCTGCTTATTCTCAAAAGATGCGTCGATGATAAACAGGTTCGGGTTATGTTTCTTTAACTGCTCTATCGCATCCTGGCCCTCTTCCAGCGTTACTACGTAGTATTCCCAGGATCTCAAGAGATATACCAGTATCTCTCTTAACTTCGCATCCGGTACCGCCAGTAACACCTTGAGATACAATTTTTCCATGAGCCTATTATGCGCAAGGTCAGAACTTAATCTGCAGCTCTGTCCTCAAGTATATGGCCGGATCCCTGTCTTTATAGAAATTCCCTGGAATTAAATATTCAGCTAAAAAATAGGTAGAGACATTTTTATTGAAAGCATAATCAAGCTTGACCTGAGGCAGATGCCCCCTATCTTTACCGCTTCCGGAGAATATAACACTAGAGGCAACCTGAGCATTAGCCCTTAAGAAATTGTACCAGAGGGAAAGCCTGGCCTTTTTAGTCGGCTTCAATATAAACTCCAGCCTGTATGCCTGTATATTGGTCCAGTATCCGGGTATACCTGTTTCTGCGCTTATGCTGTTGACATATAATTCAGATATCCAGGGGTAACGCGAAAAAAGCGGATCCCAGCCTTCGTTTTTAATATTACCTCTCTTGTCTCCGGAAAGATAGTTGTAGCCGATACTGACAGCAGGCTCCCAGACAAAATCCTTAAAACTCCTGTCTATATAGCCATATCCGCCAAAGCCCTGGCGGTTATTATGTCCGTAATGCCCGAACTGAGAGGCAAACTGCCCTCTGAACGTCCAGGAAGAAAGATTATATTTAGCAAATGAGCCTATGGTGTTAAGCCTTGTCTTTTGCGCCTGATAGCCGCCGCCGCCTTCTTCCTCTTCGCTCTTAAAAATATAGTAGCCGTCTAATGCCAGGTTTTTGACGGACTTATTCTTCCAGTACAACACATACCCTTCCTCATCACTGACATTTAGGGACTGCGGTTTTTTATCCTCTAACCTGTTGCCTCTGGCATTAATAAGCATTGTTCTATTTATTATCGGCAGAAGCTCTTCGTCCCTGGGGTCATTCATGTAGATGATATCCAGGCTGTTTTCATCATTTATCTTCCAGGCAGCCTTAGCAGCATTAAAGTAAAAAGTCCTTGAGCTATCCTGCGGTGTGCCGTCCATAATTAAAAATCCCTCGCCATAGATGCCCAGAAAATCCTGCCTGCCTAAACGTAAATCCACGGGCAAATCCAGAAAATTCCTGACATCCAGGTAAAGATTATCAAAGACCACTTCGTTTATATCAAAGTGGTATCCTTTTTTACCGGCGGTCTTATCAGGTACGGATGCGGTAGAATCCCCAAAATAGGTATAGGCCTTGAACTCGTCAGTAAGTTTGGCGTATAAACTTAAATTCTTTTCGTAATCCGCCTGTCCCCAGAGCGAAGTCTTGATGCGAAAGTAATTACGGTTATCCAGTTGGTCATTATCCATATCCTTCCAGTTAGGCATATATTCATGCCTGATGCGCCAATAAGGCCCCCATTTAAACTTTAACTCTGCAAACGCCGGTACGGATAACGAGATTGTCGCCAACACAAGAAAGAATATAAAAAACCACCTTTTTCCCATCTCTCCTCCTTATTTTGCGTTATCTTTTTTGAACAAAAATCCGCGGTTGCCGCTGGTTTGGGCTTCACCGAACTCTTTATCTAAGACCTTCTGCTTTTGGGCGCAAGTCGCTAGACTCCCGCTCTGTTTTGCGCAGAGTCGGTCCAATTTGCTCTTTAACATCTCAGTTTCTTTCTTTAAGGCCATATTCTCAGTTTTCAATGCTACTAACGCGCCAAACTTCTCCTCTGACTCTAAGGCAATGACGCTTTTCTTAAGCTGAGTTATGCTATAATTGATATTATCCAGAAGGGAGTAATTCTGCTCCTTAAGAAAGGCGATATAATTGAACACAGAGACCGTAAAGACCCCTATTATCACCACAGAAAGCCCTAAGGCAGCAGCAGCAAGAATTGTCCTGTAGTCTTTCATCTCTTACCTCCCTTTAATTTTCTCTCTGTAGGAGATTCTCCGGTCCAGCAATAAAGACAGAGCTTTTCTTTGGGCAGGCCTATGGCCCTGACCATATCGTCCACTCTCTGATATCTGAGCGTAGTGATACCTAAATCTTTCGCAATCCAGGCTACCATCTTTTTATACTCTGCGCAGTTGGAATCTAGGTATTTACTCACATCCTTTGGCTCTTTTCTTTCCAGGCTGCGGATGGCCTTGCGGGCAACGAGCTCGCTTATGCTGCGCGTAGAAATATTAAACCTGCAGGGAAACATCAACGGCGGGCAGGCAGGCCTGATATGAACTTCCTTGGCGCCGTTATCCCAGAGTTTTTTGACGGTAAAGTTTTTGAGCTGCGTGCCGCGGACAATCGAATCTTCGCAGACCACAATCCTGCTGCCCCTGATTATTTCTTTTACGGGGACCAGCTTCATCTTAGCTATCAGGTCGCGCGTATCCTGGGAGGGAGGGGTATAACTCCTGCCGTAGCCGGGCGTGTATTTTACCAGGGGCCTCCTGTAAGGCTTTCCTGATTCCATGGCATAACCCAAGGCGTGCGCGATCCCGGAATCAGGCACCCCGCAAACAACATCTACCGCTACATCTTTATCGCGCTGGGCCAGGAAACGCCCGCAGCGCTCCCTAACTATCTCTACATTTATCCCCTCATAACTGGAAGCAGGAAAACCCGTGTAAATCCACAAGAATGCGCAAATCTGCTGCTTATCGCCACCGGGTTTCTTTTGCAGGAGCCCTTTATCGTTTATCAGTACTATCTCTGCGGGCGCCAGATACTTAACCGTTTCGAAACCGTTATTGGCAAGAGCGCTTGTCTCTGAAGTTACTGTCCAGGCACCCTTACGCTTGCCCACTACCAGCGGGGTGTAACCCAGCCGGTCCCTGGCCGCATATACGCCGTCCTTGTTCAACAAGAGCAGCGAACAGGAGCCCTTGATCCTGGTTGACATCTTCCTGATCCCGTCCACCAGATCCCTGCCCTGGGTGATCAACTTGGCAACCAGTTCCGTAGAATTAACCAGCCCCTTATTTACCTCGCTGAAAGAAAACCCCTTGCTCATAAGTTCCTTGGCCAGTGCCTCGGAATTTTCTATAAAACCGTTGGTAACGATGCAGAAAGGGCCGAACCTTGACTTGATATAAATTGGCTGCTCCTCAAAAGCGCTGATTACGCCGATACCCTTATTGCCGTTCATGCGCTTGTAGTCTTCAAAGAACTTTGATTTAAACTGGCTCTGGCTGATATTGTGAATCTGGCGGTTAAAATCGTTTCCCAGCACAGCCAAGCCGCCGTACTCTGTCCCCAGGTGGGAGTGATAATCCGTACCATAGAATAAGGTCTCTGCGCAAGAGCCTTTAGAAACTACGCCGAAGATGCCGCTCATCTAACACCTCTATATAATAAACTGATTGATTAATACTTGTAATAATTCATCGGGATGGTCTGGGAGATATAGCGCACCGCCTCTATAATACAGACGCGTATCGCCTTTTCCATAGGGGTGTTTGCGTATCCGGATAAGCCTGCGCCCAAACCCCACTTGCCCATAAATCCTATTCCTATGCCTCCGGCAACATCGGAGGCCTGACCCTGCACGCGCGTAGCAGCCAACACCTCAGAGGTAGAGGTAT
>CAZKQC010000107.1:0-4237 GCA_964554825.1 uncultured Planctomycetales bacterium | reverse complement strand
GTTTCTTTCTGCGGCTTTCGTATTGGCATTGGGCCTCGCATTCGTAATCAAGTTTGGCGCCCCGGGGATCCTTAGGCTCTACGTTGAAGCAGGTATGGGAGATTTCGGTAAGTCTCCGATATTATATATCAGGCCGCAAACAGAGATAGCCGACCCTTTGATAAACGACGTATACCTCTGTGGGCTCCTGCGCTATCAGCTGCCCCAGATGGAGATATTCCTGCCTAAAGAGTTTAAGGTAGTCAAGGAGCTGGTGAGCAAGGTTTATTATAAGAAAAGAAGAGAGAAGAATACCGGTGCGGTAGTCTACCTGCTCCATGAGAATCCGGATTTCTTTGTTACCGCATTCCCTCAAGTTAATAAATCCGGCATAAAGAATGATTATGATTTTATCAGACGGGTAATGTATGCGCGCAGCCCGGATATCAAGAACCTGACTGACGCCTTTTTTGTGATTATGAAAGGAGTTTTTACTCCTGATATCGGCAAGAAAACGGATATTAAGATAGCCAGCTTCAGTATCGCGGATAAGAAGGGTTTTATTACCTACAGCCTTGACCCGTCAGGGAATTACTTTGACTGCAATATGGTTACTGCCGGGGGGGATTTCTTTAAAGTTTATATAAGAGATAAAAATGCCTCGTTGGATATAGATAAGCTGGCGGCGATTATCTCAAGCATAAAGAGGATATAGGAGAGAGCTTGATTTTACTTGATTTTAGTTACAAATTGTGTTAAAAATAAAAAGTTATGGCTGAAAATTTAATGGATAAGGTGGTATCTTTGTGCAAACGCAGGGGGTTTATCTTCCAGTCCTCGGATATCTACGGCGGTTTAGCCAATACCTGGGATTACGGGCCTTACGGCGTGGAGCTTAAAAACAACGTAAAGCGCTCCTGGTGGAAATCCGTGGTATATGAGCGCAACGATATATTCGGTATGGATGCGGCAATACTCATGCATCCTAAGGTCTGGGAGGCCTCCGGCCACGTAAAAAATTTCTTCGATGTATACTTGGATTGCTTAAATTGTAGAAAAAGAACAAGAATAGACGATCCTGCTTTAAAGAAAGCGCCTAATACCTGTCCGGTTTGCGGTAAGGTAGGGCTTACCGATCCTAGGGAATTTAATTTAATGTTCAAGACTCACCAGGGCCCTATTGAAGAGGCAGCAAATTTAGTGTACCTGAGGCCTGAGACAGCGCAGGGGATGTTCGTTAACTTCCTGAATATCCTGGACTCAAAGCACCCCAAGCTTCCTTTTGGCCTGGCGCAGATAGGCAAGTCCTTTCGTAACGAGATTACCCCGGGGAATTTTACCTTCCGCACGCGTGAGTTCGAGCAGATGGAGGTAGAGTATTTTGTGCATCCCTCCGAAGCCGATAAGAAGCTGGAGGAATGGATTGATTACAGATTTAGCTGGTACCTTGGTCTTGGCCTGGATAAAGATAATTTAAGAAAAAGGCCCCATGGTAAAGATGAGCTCGCTCATTACGCCAGGGCCTGCACGGATATAGAGTATAACTTTCCTTTCGGCTGGTCAGAGCTGGAAGGTATTGCCAACCGCACAGACTTTGACTTAAAACAGCATGAACAGGCCTCGGGTCAAGAGCTGCGCTATCTTGATGAAGCTACGAAAGAAAAGATCTACCCTTACATCATCGAGCCCTCAGGGGGAGTGGATAGAAGCGTCCTGGCATTCATGGCTGATGCCTATGCAGAAGAAAAGGTCAGGGATGATATCCGCGTAGTCTTAAAACTGCATAAGGAGCTGGCCCCTACAAAAGTGGCTGTGCTGCCGCTTTTAAGGAACCGGCCTGAAATAGTGGAGCTGGCCAAGAAAATAGCCGGTGACTTAAAGAAATCTATTATTACCGTCTATGATGATACCGGAGCCATCGGCAAACTCTACCGCAGGCAGGATGAGGTAGGCACGCTTTTTTGCGTCACGGTAGACGTGCAGACGCTGGAGGACCGGCAGGTAACGGTGCGCGAGAGAGATAGTATGCAGCAGGAGCGTATTAATATCGACAGGTTAAAAGAGTATCTCAATAACAAGTTGGCGTAAGAACAGGAGGGTTTTAAAAGCAATGGCAAAAAAATACGTTTACTTCTTCGGAGGCGGCAAGGCTGACGGAAACGAAAGCATGAAAAATCTACTGGGCGGAAAGGGAGCGAACCTGGCTGAGATGGCCGGGCATAAAGAACTCAAGCTTCCCGTACCTCCCGGATTTAGCATTACTACGGAAGTCTGCACCTATTACTATCAGAATAAAAAGAGCTACCCTAAGGGCTTGAAAGAAGAAGTGCAGAAGGCGCTGGAGAGGGTAGAGAAATTGATGCATAGGGGCTTCGGCGATGCCGAGAACCCGCTCCTGGTCTCTGTGCGTTCAGGCGCAAGAAAATCTATGCCCGGGATGATGGAGACGGTATTAAACGTAGGGCTTACTGAAAAGACTATCCCCGGACTTATCAAACAGAGTAACGGCAACAGCCGTTTTGTCTACGATGCTTATCGCAGGCTGATTATGATGTATTCTGACGTGGTGATGGAGAAGGCTGGGGGGATAGAGCCAAAAGAAGATCAGGGTATCCGCAAACAGCTGGAGCGGATAATGGATACGCTCAAAAAAGAAAAAGGCTGCAAGTCTGATACTGATTTAAGCTCCGAAGACCTGAAAAAGCTCTGCTCTTTATTTAAAGATAAGATCAAAGAGGTTTTAAAGAAAGAGTTTCCGGATGAGCCTATGCAGCAGCTCTGGGGCGGGATAAGCGCGGTATTCTCCTCCTGGAACGGAAAACGCGCCATAAGTTACAGGCGCATAGAGAATATACCTGATGAGTGGGGGACTGCGGTCAATGTCCAGACCATGGTCTTCGGCAATATGGGGGATGATTCAGCTACCGGCGTCGCCTTTACGCGTAACCCCGGTAACGGAGAGAACAACTTCTACGGTGAATACCTTATTAATGCCCAGGGAGAAGATGTGGTCGCGGGTATCCGCACGCCTGCTCCCATCAATGGATATTCCAGGTCAGAACATAATAAAGAGCTGCACACGCTGGAAGAGATAATGCCGTCGATCTATAAGGAGCTCTACGATATCCAGAGAAGGCTTGAGAAACACTACCGAGATATGCAGGATATCGAGTTTACCATAGAAAAAGGAAGGCTGTTTATGCTGCAGTGCCGCGTGGGAAAACGTAATGGCCCGGCAGCCGTAAGAATGGCTATGGAGATGCTTGCTGCTAAAACCATCAAAAAAGAAGAAGCGGTTATGCGCGTCACACCTGCCCAGCTGGATGAATTACTGCATCCTATCATCGACCCTAAGGCAGAATTGACGCACCGGCCCTTGGCAAAAGGCCTGCCTGCAGGTCCGGGAGGCGCCAACGGTCAGATAGTATTCTCTGCCCATGACGCAGTGGAATGGGCAAAGCGCGGCAAGAAGGTTATTTTGGTGCGCGAAGAGACTAATCCGGAAGACGTAGAGGGTATGCGCTCTGCCCAGGCAATACTTACTGCCAGGGGCGGGATGACCTCTCACGCTGCCCTGGTTGCGCGCGGCTGGGGGAAATGCTGTATTGTTGGCTGCGGCGCATTACACGTTGACGCTGCAAAGAAAGAGCTGCGCATAGAAAACAAGCTGCTCAAGGAAGGCGACTGGATTACCTTAAACGGCACCAAGGGGAATGTCTACGAAGGCCAGCTGATCATGATGGATGCCTCAGAGGAGAATAAACTGCTCAGCGATTTCCTTAAAGTTTGCAACTCTCTTAAGAGGCTGGGTATCCGCACCAACGCCGATACCCCGGAAGACGCCAGGAAAGCCAGATTATTCGGCGCAGAAGGCATAGGGCTTTTTAGGACAGAGCATATGTTTTACGGTAAGGGCGCAGATGAGCCTTTATTTATCCTGCGCAAGATGATTGTCTCTAAGACAAGGGAGGAGAGAGAGAAGGCAACAGAGGAGCTCTTTCCTTTCGTGAAAAAAGATATCAAGGGCACATTGGAGGCAATGGATGGATACCCTGTGGTAATCCGCCTGCTGGATCCTCCTTTGCATGAGTTTGTTCCTCGTAATATAGAAAAACTGCAGGCGCTGGCCAAGGATTTGAATATCAGCATGGATGAGCTCTCCAAGCGCGCAGATGACCTGCATGAGTCTAACCCTATGATGGGGCATCGCGGCGTGCGTTTAGGTGTGACCTATCCTGAAGTGAGCGCAATGCAGATA
>CAZKQC010000106.1:0-4238 GCA_964554825.1 uncultured Planctomycetales bacterium | reverse complement strand
AGCGTCTGACTTACATTCAGAAGGTCAGGGGTTCAAGTCCTCTATCGCCCACCAGAGTTAATTGTTGCAAAGAGCCCATTTTTAAGTTACAATTTACGCTTTAAGTTTCCAGGGCCCGTGGTGCAGTCTGGTTCAGCACGTCAGATTGTCGATCTGAAGACCGCGAGTTCAAATCTCGTCGGGCCCGCCAGTAAATGAAGCGCCGTAAATCACTTGCGGCGTTTTTTTTATTTTTACCGGACTTAGCAATGAACCTGCCCTGAATTAGTTACTTTTTTATGATGAAAGTGGTATAATTAGAAAAAAATTAAACGAATGAAGAAGCATATTCCTTACTATCTGTTTATCGCAAGTTTTCTAGTGCTCTGGGCGTCTATTGTCTCAATTAACAGTTGTGTCGCCGGAGAAGATGCTGAGTATACAAAAAAATACAATTTCTCTAAAGACAAGGATTGGTTTACTGATCGTGTACCGGTTTGGAACAAAGTGCTTGCAGACTTTAGGGGTAAGCCCAACATTCGTTATTTGGAAATCGGCGTATTCGAAGGAAGATCTGCAATTTGGATGCTAGAAAATATCCTTACTCACCCTACCGCAAGACTTACCTGCGTAGATATTTTTTGGGGTCCTTACAAAAAGATATTTCTCGATAATTTAACACTCTCCGGGTTTGCGTATAAGGCGAAAATAATACAAGGAAGATCCCAGGATAAGCTAAGGTGCCTTCCTCCCAATTCGTTCGACGTTATCTATATAGACGGTTCTCATATTGCATATGATGTTTTAGCAGACGCAGTGTTGAGCTGGCAGTTATTAAAAAATGGTGGGTTGCTGATTTTCGACGACTACGGCGTGGGCCATGGTCCTATGCCATCAGAGTACGCGCCACGCGTTGCCGTAGATGCATTTATAACTGTCTACAGAAATAATGTAGAAATTGTTCACCGCGGCTATCAGGTTATCCTTAAAAAACAAAAAGACGATAGTTATTTTTCTCTGGGTCCATACTTATATTCTTGGGAAGAAAAACAACTGTACTTTGCCGGGACGAATAAACCAGTAGCAATATCAAATATAGAAAGAGAGTTAATTGAACGATTGTTCATTTCAAGAAGATTCGGAGAAATCAATTTTGATCTTAATAATGAGATAACAAAAGATCAGAATTTTATAGCCCTAAAAAACAGATTAAAATTAGATTTTAGAGAAAAAAAAGAACAATAACATAACGAATTGCAGTTTGTATGATGTTAGTTTCTTGATCTGAAGACTCCGCCATAAACAAGAAGCCCCCGTAAGTGATTGCGGGGGCTTCTTGTTTATAAATTACCTACCGTTTTGCAATGGGAGTGGTATAATCAACAATAGGGGCATATTTGGCCGTTGGGGGTGGTTTTTTTGTCTCCACGGGGCTAGAACCTATGCTTTCGGAGAAGACGTAAGATGACAGTGATAACATTCAATCAGGCCTGGGAGATGTACCGCATCAAATTCGTGGTTGAAGGCAAGGCCTCCTGGGATAACTTTTGGGCCTTGCGGGATATTACATTCAAGGTAGATAAAGGTGAAACCGTAGGGATTATCGGAGAGAACGGGGCGGGGAAATCCACGGTCCTTAAGTTAATCATGGGCATGATTAAGCCTGATCGCGGGACGTTAGAGGTCTGCGGCAGGGTCGCCGGTCTTCTTGAACTTGGCGCCGGGTTTCAGTTAGAGTTGACCGGTAGCGAGAATATCTATTTGAATGCCGGCCTCTACGGGTTATCCCGCGAGCAGACCAATAGCGTCTATAATGATATTGTAGGATTTGCCGATATCGGAAGATTTATTCATGCGCCGGTTAAATGCTATTCGCAAGGCATGTTGATGCGACTGGCCTTTTCCATCGCTATACATATTCATCCGGATATTCTGGTTATCGATGACACCCTGGCAGTAGGAGACGAGTATTTTCAGCGTAAGTGCATCAAGCGGGTCTTTGAACTGAAAGAACAGGGGATGACCATTATTTTTGTAACCCACGATACTCAGATGCTGAGCAGGCTCTGCCAGAGGGCAATCTTCTTGCGCGAAGGCAGGGTTATCAAGGATGGCCCGGTTTCCGCCGTACTCCCTCTTTATACGCAGATGGTCGGCTCGCGGGAAGGAGTGGGCATCTTGGAGAAGGATTCTTTGACCATTGTTTTTAACAACGGCCGCCTGTTTCTTAACTGGAAGGATAAATTAATCACCGCTCATTCGGGGGCCTATACCTCTTTTCTCGTTTCGGAAAAGTGGTACAGCTCGCTGCAGGCATCCTGGGATGTCAAGAGCGAAGGGGGCCAGCTCTGCGCCACAGGAAGGTTTGATCAGTTGGCAGCGACGCAGACCTGGAGAGTGGAGTTCTCAGACGATTATGAAATCAAGTGGGATATCGAAATGGAATCTGATGAGCCTCTTGAGATGCGCGAAGTCTCAACCAATCTCATGCTCAGCGATAATTTTGACGAATGGTTTACGCCCCTGGAGGAGGGAAAGTTTGCCGAGATCGACGTTAAAGATAAACACTGGCAGCCGCTCCTTGACGGCAATCTTTCCAGGCGCTGCATCGGGGTGCAACATAAAGGAGAACCTAAGGCAGAGGCTGTAAATCTCATCCTGGAACGAGGACAGGATTTGGCCCTGGGCCACGCCCAGATCTTTAACGGAGACTACCTGGCTCCTTGCAGGGTCCTGCAGCATAAACGAATAGCCGTGCAGAATTATGCCGGGCAGCAGGCTAACCGCTTCCTCTATTTCAGCGGTAAGATAATAGTGAATAAACTCTCCCTGGCTACCTATATGGAGCGCCTGCAGGATGAATGTGTCATCTCCAGCGGAAAATTCAAGCTGACTTTTAATAGCGGACAGGGTATCCTTTCCTGGGATGGAAGAGCCTTAACTAAGGCAGAACACGTCTTTACCGTAGTCTGTCTTGGCGGAAGATGGTATAACTCTATTACGGCGCACTGGGAGGTAAAAAAGAAGAACGGTCTTCTTGTCGCTGAGGGTAGTTGGCCGCAGGCGGGTTTGGGGCAGAGTTGGGAGATAGAAGCAAAGGGAAAGTCCGGCTTTCTCTGGAGGGTATTTTTGGTAGCCCAGAGGCAGATAATCATAGAAGAGCAACAGATGCATTTTGTGTTCTCCCCGCAGTATCAATACTGGATTAGTGAATACGGAAGCGGCCAGTTTCCGGAAGAATTTCTAGAAAGCCAGACAGATGTTATGCAGCGGTGTATCCCCAGAGGCGCGGTGGGAGTTAAGAGCAGGCAAGACGACCTTGTGGATATCTCGCTGGTCTTCTCAGAAAAACTAAAGAATTTTGCCAAGTTTTTTAACACTAGTTTTTATAATAAGGCGCGTCTGCTGCAGATTAATAAGATTGAACCTGAAGAATCAATGCGCTTAGAACCCGGCAGGTATCCTGTCTTTGAGTTAGAGTTTAGCGCAGGCAAGGGTCTCTTCTCCCTTCCGCAACAATGCGAGCCGGAGCTTGCCAAAGGGAAATTACGGTTTCTTTTTGATAGCGGCAGGGGGCGTATATACTGGGAAGGCGTAGAGCTGACCAAGAAGCTGGGCTTATATACTTCCTTGCGCGTAGGAGCTCGTTGGCATGACTCAGCTTCTACTGCAACCTGGAGCATAGAGGAGCGGGCTAAAAAGAGCCTGCGTCTTTGCGGCAAATGGCTGTATCTGCCCCTTGTTCAGTCCTGGAGGATTTCCCTAATCCAGGATAATCTCATTGAAGTCTGCGTAGATATGCAGGTATTGCAGAAAATTGAGATTGAATGTGCGCAGGTAAACCTTATGCTTTCGGAGCGCTACCGCAAGTGGGTGAGCGCGCAGAAGGAAGGCGTTTTTCCCTCCTTCCGGGAAGATATAGACGATAACTGGGATTGTCTTTTTTCAGAAGAGGCCAAGAAGAAGGGTATTGGGGTTTCATCTTTAGAATCAAAAAAAGGAGCATTGCCTGCGGTAAATTTTTCTCCTCTTGAATACGTCAAGGGTTCTTCCCTTGCCGTGGTCAATTCCGATATCTATCATCGGGGCAGGGTATTGCAGTATTTGACAGAGGGAAAACACGTATTCTCTCCCGGGGTGTATCCGTATTACCGGGGGAACATAGAGATTACCTGAGGCTGCCAAATTTATCTATGCGCAAGATTAAAACATTGTCGATAGTTATCCCTGTCTATAACGAAGAAGAGTGTGTCCTGGAC
>CAZKQC010000105.1:0-4418 GCA_964554825.1 uncultured Planctomycetales bacterium | reverse complement strand
CTATTAATTGCGCTATCACTACCAGTTGCCCTGCGGCTCCCTTAGCGTGTATATCGCCAAAACCTACGGTAGTATTGGCTACCATGCTGAAATACAGCGCAGAAACCGGGGATAGGCTCTCGTTTAAAAGATCGAAACCTATATATACGACCGCAAAATCAAAAACTACTTCCAAATAATGCAGGAAAAGCAGTAACAGCGACCTGTGGTATGAAACTGCGGCGGAATGAACATCGTATAAAAAGATCAGATTCAAGATATGTAGGATGGTCTCAGAGAGCAGGTAAACTATAACAGCAACAACAAAAGGATATTGGTAGAGCCCAAAGGCCAGGACTAAGAGCGGGAAAATCAGCTTAAGGAGCGTATAAAACTCTACGGCGAGTTTCCGGTAAAGCGTGCCGAACCTGCCGAATATATCTCTTATCAAAAGTATGGGGAAGGCAAATTGCGCCAGAGATAAGAATAAACGCAATATCCTCTCTAAGCCATAGGTATTATCCTCCCACACTATTGCAAGATAGCGTAGTTGCTGCGCATACGCCGACTCGGTCTTTTTATTGGAGAGGGTCCCTGGCTTAATGAGTATCTTTGTTAATTTAAACATGAGGGGGGGCGGCTTTATGGATTTTCACTTTGCCTTATGGTTCAGGTGGTCGGTATAGTCGTATACCGTATAATATTGGGCTATGTCGTCGTCGGTAAACCAGATCTTATCCGCACCTGGATCTATATATTTGCTTATTTTGGCCAGGTAACCATCTTCGCAGTACGAGAATACCTTGGTTGAGGAAATTACGTCATCCGGACTAAACCATACGCCGTCCGGGCCCCTGCCGTTAAGCTGCGCGTGATACTCGGCAATACGCAACAGGGATCCGCTATAATCATACCAGAAATAGTGGTATTTCTCTATTTCGTCGTCTTCGCTAAACCAGACGTTATCCGGCCCTTTCGCTTTATATATTACCTCCCTGGTTATCAGCCCCTGGGGGTTAGTCTCGTATTTTACATACTGCAGTATTCCCCCGTCCAAGGCATACCTTGTAAATCTTAACTTGTTCCCTTTACTATCATGCTCGTAAACAGAGCTATAACCCTCCACGTCATCGGGAGTAAACCATTTATTATCCGCGCCCTTGGCATCGTAACGTATCTCCCTGGTCACCCTGCCTGCCTTATCGTATTCATAGGCGAGGTAATATTTGAGGTATTCGTCTGTGGTGACTATGGTATTATCCGGGCCTATGTTATAGCATTTGTTTCTTACCGTCCTGCCGCTTTTATCCTGTTCATAGATAAAATGGTTGTAGACATCGCTATCTTCGGCTAATTGATGTTGAGTAGCATTAGGGAGATATTTTACCCCTTCGGACATACGCATCTTCATTATATTAAGCGGTATTTTTTCTCTGGTAGCCGTCCTGGTAAGGAAACCTTTAATCTCCCACTCCGACAACCAGGAGACCAGGTTTGAGAGATTGAGGAACAATAGTATCCCCAACAATAAAACCACAGATAATAACAAGACGAGCCTTAACATTATCTTAAGCCTTTAGTTAGTATTGATTTTATCCTGCGCATCAGAAGTTTATTTTTGAGGCGCGCTGAACGCTGCCTTTGTTTTATCTGTTGCCACGCTCTTTACCGCGCGGAATCCTTCTACCTGGCGGCTAAACCCTAATATATCATAACAACGAAAGCTCGTGTTAGGCGCCTGTTCATGAAGCACGGAATCGATCATAAAAGGAACGCCGTATTCCTTGCGGTAATTAGAATCAAAAAGAAAACCTCCTCCGCGCACCACGCACACAGACCTGAATTGTTTAAACATCGGCAGGTAAAAATAGAGACTCTGGCCCGCTCCTACGGGGTCAGTCTCTTCGAAGACTTCATTACTGAATTTATTGTACCAGTCGTTGCAAAATTCAGCTACATTCCCTGATAGATCGCAGATCCCAAGTTTACTATCCCCCTTAGGAGAATAAGAACCTACGGGAGCAGTTGCTACCTCAACCGGGTCCTTGATCTGCCTTTTAAGGTTTGCGTAAGAACTATCCGGCTCGGCATTACCCCAGGGATAGGATCTTGCGTCGTTGAATTTAGCTGCATATTCCCACTCCGCTTCAGTGGGAAGACGATAGCCGCTCTTTCCGTACACCTGGCAAGACCAGTCGTCAAGATTATAGAGCGGGGCCAGGCCTTCTTTTTCGCTAAGCATATTGCAGAAAAATGCCGCACCATACCAGGTTACCTCAACAACCGGAAAGTTCTCCTTGCCCGCAAGCGGCTTAAAGAGATTGTTTTTGAAGGTAATCTGGGAATGTTCGTCTCCGACATCCTGATATTTCTGGGCTGATTTAGATATGCCCCAGGCCTCGCACTTCTCCTTTTCTAATTTTTTCTTATCCAGATACCCTTTACCGAGAGCATAGTTGAGTATATCCGCATACTGCTGATTGGTAACCTCGAATTTTCCGATATAGAAATCATTGCTTAAGATCACGGTATGGGGCGGCTTGGCGTTAGGGAAGTCATTGCTGCCCATCTGGAATTTACCAGCAGGAACCAAAACCATCTCAAGCTTCAACGACTCTGACTCAGCCCGAGAATATCCCAGCAGAATCAACGAGGCTATGACTGCCGAAAAAATAATACCCACTGACTTAAACGCCTTCTTCATGCCACCCCTCCCGCTTAAGTTATAAGCTACTAGCCGGGTTTATCAGAACCCGAGCCTGCAGCCTGAGTTCTTGCCGTCTTCGCTCTTGGGGAAATTAGCGGCAAAACGCAGGGCAAAACGCAGGTACTTAAATGCCGGACTTGACCAGACGCCTCCCCTATTCCCTGCCCCGGTGCCGTCTTTACCTGGCCAATTCGAGACATTGGCATAGCCATCGGCATCAAGCTCTCCGTCGCCATGAATACCGGTATAAGCGCGTCCAAGCGTATGCCCTAAGGTTACGCATCTCTCCCAGACATTACCGCTTAAGTTTCTTACCCCATAATAAGAAGCGCCGTCATTTACCCTCTCAGGTATCCCTTCGTGGCGGCTGTTTTCAAGAATCTCCCCGCTGATCGGGCCTTCAAAGCCCGGGTTATCCGGCACGGTCTTCTTGCCTACATCAAAGGGAGCTATGCCTCCGCCGAAACAGGCATTGACTAAGCCTTTCTGCGGTACCTTCTTTTCGTATCCGCTTCCGTCAGCTCCGTCAAAGGTCTCAACACGGCCCGCTTCCGTCGTTCCCCAAGCAGCCTCATTGGGGATTGCCTCTTTGGGGCCGCGGCAGGCTTTTTCATATTCAAGCTCGGTAATCGGACGAAGCCCCGCCCAATCGCCAAAAGCGGCGATATTCAACCATGAGGTATAGTTAAGCGTCCTTGCAGGAGCATAGGTATAGAAGACAACCGGCTCTACTGTGCCGTTGCCTTTCTTTGCGCAGACTATGGTATTGCGCAGATGCTCCTCTTCGCTGTTAGTCTTGACGTAATAGTTCTTTATCTCATCCTGGCTGATATCCGACTCGACCATGCTCTGCTGTTGTTTCCTGGTTAAGCTATTCAGGAAATCTACGAACTGCTGCGAGGTCAACTCGTATTTCATCATCCAGAATGCCTTGTAGCCCTTAGGGAATTCTTTCGGTATGGTAAAAGGCACGTCTTCGCGGCTACGAGGATTATCCTGGTCGCAATACAGTGCACCGTCAACCTTATCAACGAGGATCGGATTCTCCGAAGCAATCAAGTAAGCGCCCTTATTAGGGTACGCATATAAACAGTTGTCCGGACCTTCTGCTCCGGCCGGGTCACCTACGTAATGCTTATCCTGCGGCACATAGACCATCTCAAGGCCAAAGACTTTTATTTTGGTTTTCAGGATAGCCTCGTCACTTACGCCGTCTTTTGCATAATCCCAGACCAACTCCACCTTATCGGAAACTGTTGCGCCGGATCCTTTTGTCCTGAACAAAAAGGCGCCCTTTTTCTCTTCTGAAACCCACATCCCAAGCTCTGCATTGCTGCCCTTGGAAAAACCTCCGGGGGTAAGGTCGGTATAAGCGAAGGCAGCTGCGCTTGCAGCCCTTAAATTCACGTGAATCCATTTCCCGTCGCTGTTTAGATATTTTGCGAACACCCACACACCATCGCAGTTAATATCGTTTTTCCAGGCATTATCCCAGGCTACGCTAAACTGAAGCTTAGCTGTCTTTTCCTGGGTATTCACTTCGCTCAAAATAACATTAGTGACTTTTAAATGATTGGCGAAGGCAGGCCCTTGCGCCAAAAACAAGAGGCAAAGCATTGCTGCTATACAACAAAAAAATTTACTTCTCATGCATCCCTCCTTTTTATTTTTATAATTATTCCGTTTTATATATCATGCCCTGACTGCACTGTCAAGGGCTAACGTAATTAAT
>CAZKQC010000104.1:0-4432 GCA_964554825.1 uncultured Planctomycetales bacterium | reverse complement strand
ATGGATAACGGCTCTTATGGTTTCTGTAAGCCGGTTTATCCGGGGCATACGCCGGTTAATTTTGCCACTCTTTTAACCGGGGCGTACCCCGAAGTACATGGTGTTTCTGACGGGCCTATGCATACCGAAGGCCATCCTTTGTCCAAGCCCTCAATAGCAGGCTTTAGTTCTACGGCCAAGAAAGTTGAGCCTATCTGGGTGACCCTGGAGAAGCAGGGCCGAAGCACAGGGATTCTTTCTATACCGGGCTCTACGCCTCCTGAGATCGATAATGGATATACCCTGGTAGGCAGGTGGGGAGGCTGGGGAGTAAGTTTCTATCCGGTGAATTTCGAAGAGCTGGGTGATGGGAAGATGTTCTATAAGCAAGGCAGGCATACCAGGCTGTTTTTCTTTGGCCCACCGCTCGCAATCTTTACTCATGCTGGCTTGGCGCAGGGCTGGATGAACCACCCCAAGTCTTACTCGGAGGCAAAAGAGGCCTGTTTAGAGGCCTGGGGCGCAAAAATAAACGCCTACATATATGATACCAGCGATGACTCCAAGACCAATTACGACCGTATTTATTTCTCACTGGATAAAAAGAATATCTTGGCTGACCTTAAGCAGGGAGAATGGAGCGCTTGGCTGCCGATTACTCTTGCATGGAATAATATCAAGATCGATACTCTTTTTAAAATAAAGGTGATCAAGCTGTCTGAGGAGGGCTTTTACAGGATAAGGCTGCTTTATAATGCGTTGAATGAAACTCTCGCCAAGCCCAGTTTTATGGCCCAGGAGCTGACTGAGAATGCAGGCCCCCTGGTTGACTATGTTGACAATTTCCCGCCTCAGCTTATTTTCTATCCGCAGGATAAGGCTACTTTCTTAGAAGAGGCGGATATGTCGCTGGTTTCACACAGAAAAGCCGCTGCCTACCTGCTTAAAAAACATAAGCCGGACGTTTTTCTGCAGGATATATATACGCCGAATCAGATGCTGACCAGCAGGTGGTGGATGGGTTATATTGACCCCAGCTGCCCCTTATATCAAGAGAAGACCCAGCAGGAAAGAGAGCAGCTCTGGTCAGAAGTTAAAGATATGTACCGCAAGCTCGATGATATCATAGGAGAATACCTTAATAACGCCGATGAAAATACCGTTATCGCATTAAGCTCTGACCACGGCGCAGCACCCATGCATACCCTGGTCCATCTGAACAATCTTTTTAGCGCAAAGGGATGGCTGAAGTTTAAGATCGACGCTGTTAACGGAGAGCCTATTATAGATTGGGAAAGATCAAAGGTGATTTATCTGAAATTCGGCAATGTTTATATAAATCCTCTTGGCTTGCATGGAAAAGACGGAAACTGGCATCGCGCAAGCGGCGCGGAGTATAACAAATTAAGAAAAGAGGTAATTGCCGCATTAAATAAGCTAAAAGACCAAAAAGGCATTAAGCCGTTGGTTAAGGCAGGCAGATGGGAAGATGCTGAAAGCAGATTCAGGTTACCTCATGAAAGGGTAGGGGACCTTATTGTAGTTAATCGGCCGGGATATGGCTGGGATGAAGAGGTGTCGGAAGAGGGGGAGCTCTTTTCTCCCTCTTTGGAGACAGGATATAAGCAGGCGATAGAGTCTAGGGAAAATCCCGCTATGTGGTGTCCTTTTATAGTAATGGGGCCGGGAGTCAAGAAGAATTACTACCTGGGAGATAAGCCTGTAAATATGGTCGATCAGTACCCTACGCTTATGAAACTGATCGGAGCTAAAATCCCTGATTTCGTGCAAGGTAAGGCCTTAGACCAGGTCTTTTCTGATTAATCACCTGGGGATAATTTTTATGCTCTCCAGGATTTCGAATATTTCTTTGCGGTTAAAAGAACCAATCGGTTGAAATATCAACACGCGATATAAGATTGACTTCTCCTGATCATAGAATACGGTAAAGGCGGCTTTTTGTTTTATCAGCGCATCGTCCCATACCCCCAGAGTATACCTTTCGCTGGCCCAGGCCAGTAAAACCGGCCGCTCCTCTTTCCATATCGTTACCTTAGTCTCCTCGGGTTTCTTTTCAGCAGGACAATCGGTAGTAGTAGTAATAGTGCCTTGGTAGGGGATCATCTGTGGTCCGTAGAGATTCTTTACTACCGAGTATTTAACCATCGAATAATTAGCTGCCTCATCTTTGGTCAACAGTCTTATTATCTCTATTTCAATCCTGGTTTTTCCTTCCTGGGCAACAATAGTGCGGAAATGCTTATCTTTAGCTATGAACTCAAAGTCTTTTAATACGGGTAGATTTCCTGATTTTCCGAACTCAACACCGTATCCACCGAGTATCCCGTTTAGGGTTTGGTTTACTTTTTCCTGAGTGAGGCCAATTCCGGATAAAGCAGCCGATAGGAATAAAAGATTGATAACAAGATAGGCGAAAAGTTTATTTCTCATTTTTGTCTCCCGGTGTTTTGAGTTTGTTGTTTTTTCTTGCCTCAAGCAGTGGCCTGACATATTCCTTGGAATACCTGAACGCCTCGTACATATTCCCCTTGCCGCTCAACTTATTGAATTCGCTGATGAAATCCCAGACAATCTCTCCTTCGGGGGTTACTTCAAAGATCTTATTATTCCAGCCTTCACAGATCAGGGTATTGCCGTTAGGAAGACGCTGGGCACTTCCCCCGTTCTGGACATAAAAATCCTCCTTGGGTTCCATATGATACTCCCAGACTATCTCTTCTGTCAAAGGGTTTAATTCGATTACCCGCGCCCAGCCGCGGTCTCTGCCGTTATCGAAGATAAGCAGGTTGCCGTTATCAAGCATGGTAGGGGCATGCTGGCCGTCAAGGTTGCCCCAACCCCAGGCCCAGACAACATCGCCTTTGGGGTATTCGATTATGCCGATTAAGGAATTGGAATTATAGCTAAAAATGATGTTGCCTTTCTTGAAGCGTTTGTCTTTCTTGGCTAAGGGGTTATCTTTTAATATCTCGCACCAATTGTTGTTATCTCGGCTAAGGTCGTCAGTTGACCCGGAGAGCCTGCGTATCTCTTCCTGGTGTTCTTCGCCCCGCCAGCTCCAGAGCACCTCTTTGTCGGGGTTAATAATCTCTATCCTGACCAGGTCAGTAGGCTTGGTATCTGTCTCGTAACATTTTTTTAAGGCCTCGTCAAAATAGCGGTCGTGGTCAATAATAAAATTGCCATTCTCTGCGAAATTAAAGGCATGGGAGATGGAACAGGTGGAGTAACTCCACAACACATTACTTTGCATATCCAGCTCTCTGAGGTCTCCGCCGTCTATATAGAAAAGGCGGCCGTCAGGTTTTAGCCTTACCATGGCTGGCGCAGTATTTGACATCCACTGGTATACTATATTACCTTCCATATCTATCAAGTAGACAGGAAAGTCCTCCATTCCTTGAAGCAGATCTACTTTAGGACCGTGCGTAAACAGGGTATAACCCTGGTAGCACTTAGCGGATTTATAGACCCTCAGGCCTGTTTGCTTCTTGTCTATGGTAGGGGAAACAACTGTCTTTTTGGCCTTTGTAGGGGCTGGTTTATCTTTAGAATAGCCGGCTACAGAGATTAATAATAAGGCTAAAATGGTAATATAGATAGGAGGGAGGAGTCTTTTCATCTGCCTTTAAGCATTTTTTCTCTTGCCTCCAGCAACGGCCTGACATATTCCTTGGAATACCTAAACACTTCGTACATATTCCCCTGGCCGCTTACCTTATTCAATTCGCTGATAAAATCCCAGACAATCTCTCCTTCGGGGGTTACTTCAAAGACCCGGTTTTTCCAGCCTTCGCAGATCAGGGTATTGCCATTAGGCAGGCGCAAGGCGTTTCCGCTAACATTGGTATAGAAATCCTCTTTGGGCTGGGCATGGTATTCCCAGACTATCTCTTCTGTCAAAGGGTTTAATTCGATTACCCGCGCCCAGCCGCGGTCTCTGCCGTTATCGAAGATAAGCAGGTTGCCGTTATCAAGCATGGTAGGGGCATGCTGGCCGTCAAGGTTGCCCCAACCCCAGGCCCAGACAACATCGCCCTTGGGGTAGTCGATTATGCCGATTATGGAGGATGAATTATAGCTAAAGAGGATGTTGCCTTTACTGAAGCGTTTGTCTTTTTTGGCTAAAGGGTTATCTTTCAATATCTCGCAGTGGTTGTTGTTATCATCACTAAGATCGGCATCTGCCCCTGAGAGTCTTAGTATCTCATCCTGGTGCTCTTCGCCTCGCCAGCTCCAGAGCACCTCTTTATCCGGGCTGATAATCTCTATCCTTACCTTATCAGTAGGCTTATCATCCTTATCGCGGCAGGCCTTTAAAGATTCGTCAAAATAGCCGTCCCGGTCAATAATAAAATTGCCGTTTTCCGCAAAATCAAAGGCATGGGAGATGGAACAGGTGGAGTAACTCCACAACACATTACTTTGCATA